>JAUNRY010000197.1 GCA_030539475.1 Bacteroidia bacterium
AACTTAAATCGGCAATGGAATCGTTTCACGAAAGCCAATCCGAAAAGTTGGAAAATATCGAAACTCTTATCCAAAAGGAAAAACAGAAAATAGAATTTACGCCCACATCCACATTCGGAATGGCTTTTTTCTTTTCACTGATGTTGATTATTATGACAATGGCTATTTGGAATTATTCGCTCCGAAACCAAAACGCCACGCTTTCAGATAACGATTTGAAATTTCGTTACATCCAAATGTTGGGACAGGCAACCCGAGAAGATTTGATAACTATGGATACTATTTTTTATTTCAACAGAAACAGCAAAAAAATTAAAGCGCTTCGCAAACAAGTAGAGACTTATGAGAAAAATGTGGAAGAACGGGCGAAACTTATTGAGCGTGAGAAACGTTTAGAAAGGGATAAAGAGATAATCGAGAAACAACTGAAAAATATAAAATAAAGATTAGATTTCGGTTAATATGTTAATAATTACTATTGCTGATGAATTTTCTAATAAATAATGCAACGTTTTGTGGGAAATTTCATCTATTAATTATAACCTTTGTTTTAATAGGCTATATTTGAGTAATTTTTAAAGACACCCAATTATGAAAACAAAAATCCTATTTCTATTTATTATCGGTATCGGCATCTTGTTTGGTTGTAGTTCTGAAAATGTAGAAATCGATATTGAGACCGATGCACCTAACCAAATTCTGATGCTGAAAGTTGATTATACAACAAATGATTTTGAAGGCGGAACAATATTAGGTTTCTCAAAGAAAACAGACAATTTCACCATTACAAACGAATATGTGCCTCCAGGTGATTTTGGTAGCGTAAAATTGATTTACAAAGAATTAAATCAGATGCTTTTTTCGGGCACTATTCATTGGATGGGATTAGGTAAAATGACGTTTCCTGAAAAACTCGAACCTGCCAATTCTTTTAGACATGTGATAACAAATGATTATCGTTATCCTCGTGATATTCAAGATGTATTTAATCCCGATAACCGGGATCTTGATTATGATAGACCGTGGACTTCCGTTCAGGGTCTTGTGAAAGTGCGAAATTTTTTAGATACCAATCCAGATCAAATAGTCAAGATGTTTCTTTACACGCCAAGCGTTGGAGAAGGCGATCCTAAAGACTGGTATTGGGTTATTTATCTGAAGAAATAAAATACCATAATTATTTTCATTCCGCTTGCCACAATTTCGGGATAATGTTTTTTTATGTATTCGCGGACGGTTCGCAACGATTTCGAAAAGTTGTTGTGAACCGTTTGTGTTGTCGTGTTCAGTTCGTTGGCCGCTTCTTTAGCAGGGATATTTTCCATACGCATCCAAAAGGCATCCTGAGTCAGCACGGAACTGTTTTTCAACGCATCATGCACAATTTGAAAGAGTTCTTCTTTTTCGATATTTTCGTATGCTGAAATGGGAGAAGCAAGTTGCGTATCTTCAACCGGAATAGTTTCAGGAACGGCAATGCGGTACATATCGTAAATACGAAAACGCAGGTGTTGCAACATATATGATTTTGCACATCCGGTTTTATTCGCACACAACATACGCGGATTTTCCCAAAAGGAAAGCCAAAAATTCTGAACGATATCCTTCGCAGCATCCGTATTGTGCACTTTGGACAATACAAAACAAAGAACGGTACGGCTGTACCTTTCATAAAATTGGGTAAAAGCTTTCCGGTCTTTCTTCCCAATCGCTTTTAATAATATTTCATCCGTCGCTTGCAATCTAAAACAAAAGTAGTAATTTTATCCATTCTAAACATCCCATCGATAACAGAATGAAAGAAGAAAAATTATCGGCTAAGGAAAAAGCGGCAATTACACGCGATTTGTTTGAACGCTACCGTCGGGGTGAAACCTCGCCGATAGAGAATGAAGTCATCGAATCGCTTGAGCCTGCCTTTATTCCCGAAAAGGAATTTGAGATTTCCGATGAGTTGCTCGATACATTAGAAACCGAAACCACCGATTTCATTTTCAAAAGAATTGAAAAACCAAAAAAACGTACACTTTCGCCCGTCCTTATCGGCGCGGTGGCAAGCATAGCTTTGTTGGTTGTGGGGCTGTTTTTGTTCCAAAAAAACAATACGTCCAAAAAACTCGTTGCGGAAACCGCCATCGAAAATATCACACTTGCGGATGGCTCACAAATCATCTTAAATGCAGGAACAGCCATTAGTTACAACTCTGCACGCGAAGTTTGGCTGCACGAGGGCGAAGCCTGTTTTGATGTAACGGCCGATTCCTTAAAGCCGTTTTTGGTGCATCTTCGCGATGGATTATCGGTGCGGGTGCTCGGCACGAGTTTCACGATTCAAAGCTATGCCGAATTGCCGTTTCTGGAAGTTGCTGTGTTGAGCGGAAAAGTGAAAGTGAGCACGAGGGACAAGCAGAGTGCAGAATTGGTTGCCGACGAGAAAGCGGTTTATCGCGATGCCAAACTATCGCAACAACCAACCAACGCCCAACAAAAAGCGCTGTGGCGAACGGGAACGGTTGTGTTGGAAAACGCCTCGTTTGCCGAACTGCGATTGCGCATTCGCCAACTATTCGGGAAAACCATTGTTTTTGAGCGGGTTCCCGAAAACATATCCATCCACACCATACTTCATAAAGAGGCATCGGCAGAAGAAATTGCCCGCGAAATTGCCACACTCTATGGTTTTGCCTACCGTGTGTCGGCTGACGAAATTGTTTTTTATCCCCAATAATGCCGCCACGTTTTCATAAAATAATTCTCTTCGGATTTTTGTTGTTGTTTAACCATAAAACAACAGCACAAATGGTTTCGTTTCCGCAAGAGCCGATGCTTTCGCGCATCCAAAAAATAGCCGAAACCGCCAAGGAAAACGGACAATCCATCACCTACGAAACTATTTTTTTGGACGGGATAACAGCGCCGCCACTTACAAGTGAGTTTGCCGATGTGGAAATTTGGTTGCGTTTGTCGGTTGAAGATACGCCCATTACATACAGCAAGATAAGCGATTCACGCTTTATCGTAACTCGGAATTTGCCCGAAAGACCGAAGAGCGGAACGCTGTCCGGAAAAATAACCGATACATTTGGAACGCCGCTTGTGGGCGCAACCGTTTGGTTTCGGGATATAGAAAAAGGCGTGGCAACAGGGATGAACGGCGATTACTCGATAACGCTCGCAGCGGGTGTTTACGCTGCCGAAATCCGCTTTTTGGGCTTTGAGCCGCAGCGCGTTGAGCAAATCGAAATTGGCAAAGGACAAACAACGCGCTTGCACGTGGCGATGAAAGAAAGCCCAATCACCTTAACCGAAACCGAAATTATCCGAAAACTGCCCGAAAGCGCCATCATCGGTGCATTACAAGCGCAGCGCAACACGCCGTATATCGGCGCGGTGTTAAGCCGAGAGGAAATAAACCGTTCAATGGCAAACAGCGTGCGCGACGCGCTGAAGCTCATTCCCGGAACGGAAATTGACGAGAGCGGCCAAATTATTATCCGTGGTGCGGGCGGGCGGTGGAACGAGATTTTGCTCAACGGAATATCTGTACCTAATTATGCCTCGGCGCACAAACTTTTTTCGCTCGATTTGCTGCCGCTTTCGATTGTGGACAATATCCGTATTCTGAAATCTGCCACGCCGGATATTCCCGTAGGTTTTGGCAATGCCATTGCCCAAATCATCACAAAAGATATTCCCGAACAAAATTTTGTACACATCAAAACCGAACATCGTTTCAACACGCAAAGCGCGTTTCAAAATCAACGCACCCGAAAACGCGGCAAATGGGATTTTATCGGTTTAGACGATGGCAGCCGCGAAATAACCGCAACACTTCCGCCCTCACATTTCCGCATCCACGACCAAAAAACACCGCTTTCGCAACAATATTCCGCCACCATTGGCAAAACGTTCGCTGCCCTCAACCGAAAAGACCGTTACGGGCTTATTTTTTCATTATCGTATGGCAACACTCAGCAGCAATCGTTTGTGTATCACACCGAGCGCAGCAGGTGGAAAAACGTGGGCAGTTACACGGGAAACCACGCTCATAGCCGGAATTTCGGACACATTTATGGCTACCAAACGGCAATTGGCGGGATGTTGAACGCGGGGTGGCAGCGAAATAAAAACCGCGTAGCTTTTCGGAATGTTTTTAGCCGTAGTTTGGAAAATAATCTTTCCGAAATTTCGCAACATTTGGAAGATATTCCATCATCCGAAAACAACCTTAGCGTTCAGTTTTTCAATTATCCCACTTTTTCGAGCCTTATACAAAACAAATTGGATGGGCAGCACGGCGTTAAAAACGGATTGCTGAAATGGTACGTTTCGCATACGTTGGTGGAACGCGAGCGGAAAGATGCCGCTTTTTCCGAATTGTACAAACCGATGCGGGACGATTCTCTTATTTATTTCCTTCACCGAAATCCCACGCTAAGAGCCGTTTATCCTGCATCGA
>JAUNRY010000198.1 GCA_030539475.1 Bacteroidia bacterium
ATTGTGCTTGGAACGACGTGGGCATACCCGATTTAAACCATATTTCCTGGACTGCGAACAATGTATTCATAAAAGGATTTTATTACCGGTTGTATTATCAGGTAAATCTGGCAAACGCATTGTTGAGAGAAACCACCGAAGAAAAACTATCTTCAAGAGGCGTGAGTGAAGCCGACCAAACAAAAATAAAAGCCTTCCGTGCCGAAGCCCGTTTCTTGCGCGCACTTTCGTATTTTTATCTGCTCGATATGTTCAGAAACGTACCGTTCGTAAACGAAGACAGCCCGGTTGGAAGCACACTGCCGCCACAGATTATGGGAAATGACCTGTTCGACTACATCGAAAAGGAATTACTTGAGTGCGAAGCCGATATGATTGAACCTTTTGTAGGCTACGACCGCGCGAATTACGGACGCGCCAACAAAGCGGCAAACTGGGCTTTACTTTCCCGCCTCTATTTGAATGCCGAAGCATATATTGGAACGGCAAAATATACCGAGAGCATCACCAACAGCAAAAAAGTTCTCGCAGAAAACTATCAGCTGGACCCTGTTTACGCCAATGTGTTTAAAGCGGACAACCACAACTCCGTTGAAATTATTTTCCCCGTTCGTTATGAAGGTGAGGACACCCAAACTTGGGGTGGAATGACTTTCTTGCTAAGCAGCACAGAACCTTCCGATATGCAGGCAGAAGTGAATGCCGTGGGCGCTTGGCAAGGAAACCGCGCAACAGTTTCGGTATTGAATACTTTCCAAAAAGAAAACCTGCATACAGACGATGCGCGTTTCTCGATGATTCGCACCGACAAAACGGAAAACAACGACATCATAGACCCCTCGCTTTTCACCAATAACGGAATTCCGATTGTGAAATTTTACAACAGAAACAGCGACGGCTCATTGCCCCCAAGCAACATCGCTTATACCGATTTCCCACTATTCAGGCTAGGCGAAATTTACCTCAACTACGCCGAAGCGGTAAAAAGAGGCGGAACCGGCGGTGACGAGGCAACTGCCTTGCAGTTGGTAAACGACTTACGTAAACGTTCGTACACCAACGACAATGCCGCTGTGATTTCTGCCCAACAACTCACATTGGATTTTATATTGGACGAAAGAGGCCGCGAGTTTTTCTACGAAGCCCAACGCCGTACAGACTTAATCCGTTTCGACAAATTAACCGGCGCATCGTACTTGTGGCAATGGAAAGGAGAAGTGTTCAACGGAAGAGCCGTTTCAGACAACTTCAAAATCTATCCGATTCCCGCAGACGATATGGGAGCAAATCAAAACCTGACACAAAACCCGGGATATTGATACGCCGCCAATTTATAACATCAAAATTGAATAACGATGAAAAAGATAATTAACATAACAATACTGCTGGCGTGTTTGGGAATATTCTGGGCCTGCCAGGAAGATGAAAAAGTGGTTTTGCAGC
The DNA here is from genome assembly GCA_030539475.1 of Bacteroidia bacterium. Lineage (GTDB taxonomy): Bacteria > Bacteroidota > Bacteroidia > Bacteroidales > Dysgonomonadaceae > Petrimonas. The sequence continues at coordinate 1,444 of JAUNRY010000198.1, forward strand.
AGCCGGAAAGCTTTGTATTGAACACACCCAAATACGCATCCGGGATTTATGATTTAAAAAACACGGAAACCATTGAATTTACAACCTCACAACCCGATTACGGTTTTACCGCCGCGGCCATTTACGGCGTAGAGGTTTCTCTTGCACAAGATTTTGCAAATCCGGTTGTTTTGCCGGGCAATTACACATCGGCTAAATTCAACATTAATGCCGCCGATTTAGCGCTGGCACTGGTTGGAATGCACGGCGTAACGGAAGAAACCGAATACCCTACTGAACCGCACCCGCTGTACGTTAGGCTTTCGTCGGTTTTGAATGACAAAAATGTGGGGAAGGTATATTCCAACGTTGTAACGCTTCCCCTCGTGAAAGGCTACTTCGCGCTCGACCCGATGGTTATGCCCGAAAATATGTACGTGATTGGAAACGTTGCCGGCAACTGGGATTGGAACAGTGCAACCACAATGATACCGGTACACAGTTCTCCCGGAAAATTCTGGGCAATGCAATACCTTGGCAAAGCCGATAACGGAGATAACGCCCAAATTAAATTTAATTCTGTTAAAGAATGGAACGGCGCCGAATTCGGATACCCCAATGTAACCATTTCGGCAGCATCTGCGGAGCTTGCCGGAACATCGGATACAGATGGAAATATTGAAATCGGAAATCCGGGTTGGTACATTGTTGTGATTACAACCACCATCAACGGTCGCGAGTATGAATACGCTGTGGATTTTTATCCACCGAATGTGTACCTGCAAGGAAGCGTTGCCGGCGATAACTGGGGCACTACCGATGAAGCATACCGTTTCGCCGTTCCCGATCTCTCTTTGGGCGCCGATGCAGAATTTGTTTCACCTCCATTTTCTCATACCGGAGAAATTCGCGCAAGCATTCAATTACCCGGACAGGAGTGGTGGCACACAGAATTTCTGGTTTTCAACAATGAATTTGTACCGCGCGGAGCCGGAGACGACCAGGAACGCGTGAACGGTAATGCCGGACAGCGGCTTCATATTAACTTTACCACTTACGAGGGTAAAATACAATAATGCATCTTGAAACTTATAAATTCAACGAAAATGAAAAAAATATATTTGTTTGCAACACTCCTCGCATTTCTCGGCTTTGCGGCCTGCGAAGATGTTTACGACCATATGGCTGCTCCACCGCAGTCGTATGAACAAGAAACCCAACAAACGGTAGATGGATTTACATTTGCTTTGGGTTCCGGAATAAGTTCTGCTGTTGTATTATCGGAACAAGATGTAGAAAATGCAACGGTTTTGGAAGCTATCGAAACTACCGCCACTCCGGCATTAGCCGAAGGAGCAACCCTGAAATTTGAAATAGAAGCTTCCAATACAGAAGATTTTACAACGTCGGTTGAATTGCCATCGGTAAGCGCAAACAGCGTTGCAACGATAACTGCGGCAGATTTGAACGAAGCAGTAAAAAGCCTTTACGGGAAAGCTCCCAATGCACGAGATATATACTTGAGAGCAACTTATTACATTATCGACGGATCTTCCTCTTCGCTAATGCCCAATCCGGTTGTTTTGGGCCCGATAACCGTAACACCTCTTGCTCCGGTTATAGAAACCGAATATTATTTGATTGGCGATATGAATGGCTGGGATTTCGCGAACCTGAATAACTTCAAATTCAATCATCCCGGGGGCGATGTATATGAAAACTCTGTATTTTCCATCTTGGTAAATTTAACCGGAGAGGTTACAAACTGGAAAGTTGTGCCAAAATCTTTCAAAGAATCCGCTTCCTGGGACGGAGTATTAGGAAATACTTTGCTGGACGGCAATACCGAATTGTCGGGAGAGCTTGCCGTAAATGGAGGAGCTATGAGAATAGAGCAACCCGGATGGGCAAAGATTACACTCAATATGCTGGAATATACATACACCATCGAAATTATCGGCGAAATGAACCTCACGTTGTATGTTCCCGGCGGACATCAGGGCTGGGCTCCCGATACAGCGCCGACCCTCTTCAGCCGAAATTATGACTTTAAGTACGAAGGTTATGTTTATTTCCCCGAGCCTAATACCGAGTTTAAATTCACATCGCAGCCAGGCTGGGAAGGAATAAACTACGGCAATGGCGGCAACGGCAACCTGTCCACAGATGGCGGAGCCGGCAACCTGTCGGTTAGCGAAGCAGGATACTACAAACTCGATGCCGATTTATCAAGCAGTCCTTATACGTATAACTTAACAAAAACCGAATGGGGATTAATCGGCGATGCCACGGCAGGAGGATGGGATAATTCAACACCGATGACATTTAATCCCGAAACCGGTGTGTGGACAGTAACGACCACATTATCGGAAGGAGCGTTTAAATTCCGCGCCAATAACGGATGGGACATCAACCTCGGCGGTAATCTTTCCCAACTCTCTTACGGAGGCGATAACATAACCGGCATAGAAGCCGCAACATATCTCGTAACGCTCGATTTATCCGATCCGAGCGCATATAAAGCTACGCTTATAAAACAATAACAACAGTAAAGCGCGGTCTTTGTACCGCGCTTTTTTCACTTCACTCAATGCGAAAAACATTCACATACATTTTATTTATCTTGCTCATAGCATCTGCTTGTCAGCCGCAAGCCATCGAAAAAGCAACTGACGACGCTTTCGCCAAAGGCGCCGATATCAGCTGGCTGCCGCAAATGGAAGCTACCGGATACATCTTTTACAACAAAGACGGAAAACAGGAAGACTGCTTTAAAATACTGAAGGATTTGGGCATTAATTCCGTTCGGTTACGCACTTGGGTTAATCCTTCCGACCACCCGCAAAGCGGCCACTGCAGCAAAGAAGAGACCATAGCGATGGCAAAACGGGCAAAAGATTGGAATATGCGCGTAATGATTAATTTTCATTACAGCGACAGTTGGGCTGACCCCGGCAAACAACACAAACCCAAAGATTGGGAAAACCTGAACTTCGAAGAACTCAAGCAAACGCTTTACGATTATACATTTGATGT
>JAUNRY010000199.1 GCA_030539475.1 Bacteroidia bacterium
GTAGAGACACACGGCCGTGTGTCTCTAAAACACATTCAATTTCTTCCTCAAATTATTAATAGGATAAAACACCGTAATCAACGAAATGATGCTGACCACCACAAAAACGGTTACGATGTCCCAAAACCGCACGATGACAGGATAGGCATCCACCACGTAAGCGCCGGGCACATTGCTGAGACGGAGCAAGCCGAAGTGTTGCTGCAGCAAACACAGCGATAACCCTACAACAATGCCGGCAACAATTCCGAAAAAAGCTATCAACCAACCTTCGTACAGAAAAATACGGGAAATGAGGTTGTTGCTTGCGCCCATATTTTTCAGGCTTTTAATATCGACTGTCTTTTCAACAATCAGCATAGATAGTGAGCCTACGACATTGAAAACAGCGATGAGCAACACAAAAGCAAGGATTAGAAATGTAACCCATTTTTCGATTTGCAGCATACGGTACGACTCAATTTGCTGCTCGAAACGGTTTTCTACCGCGAAATCATTGCCTAAAATTCTTTCTATTTCCGATTTCACCCGTTTGACGGATGCGTCGGGTTGAAGTTTGATATCGAGCGACGAGACTTCGTTATCGTAGCGGAACAACTCCCGCGCCAAACTGATGGGAATAATAGCCATTTGGTCGTCCACACCGGGTTGGTTGAGACTGAAAACACCGCCAATCTGAATATCTTCGCGGGTGAACGCCGCCGACGGATTGGCCAGGTTGACGTTCACATCGCGCCGGGGCGCATAAATCTCGATGGCGTTCACAAATCCCGGGCGCGCGCCCAGTGTCATTGCCAATCCGCTTCCCAGCGTGGTATAATTAACCACATCTTCGGCAAGGCGAAAACGGCCTTCTACCATGAGTTTATCCATATCTGTCATCAACTTGAATTCTTCCGACACGCCTTTGACCAGAACCGGCACCTGACGGTCGTCGAATTTGTACAAGGCGTTCTCTTCCAGCGATTCCGATATCATCTGAATGCCGTTTACACGCAACGCTTTATCGAATTGGGGCGTGTGGTAATTGAATACTTTTCCGGTTTTGGGTGTGATTTTTAAATCGGGGTCGAAAGCGCTGAACATTCCTTCCACAATTCCGCCAAAGCCGTTGAATACAGACAGCACACACACCATTGCCATGGTGGCAATAGCAATTCCACAAACGGAAATAAGAGAAATCACGTTGATGGCGTTGTGCGATTTCTTTGAGAATAAATACCGGCGGGCTATGAAGAGTGAAAGATTCAAAATAGTGAGAGTTAGCAGTTATGAGTTATGCGTTGCCTGAATCCCTGAAGAATTCAACATTTATAAATCTGTTGTCGTCTTATCTTGATTCTTGGCTCTTGGTTCTAACAGTTTATCTATATTATCGATATAATCGAGCGAATCATCGAGATGAAAAACCAGTTCGGGAACAACCCGCAGCTGCTTCCCTACCCTTTTTCCGAGGTTGAAACGGATGGATTTCACGTTGTCGTTGATATTCTGTATAAGTTCGCTCCCTTTTTCCGAGGGGAAAATGCTCAGGTGAGCGTGCACCAACCCCAAGTCGGGCGACGTGCGAACGTTTGTAACCGATATAAGAACACCCGGCATTTTTTTGGTTTCCAACAGAAAAATCTCACTGAGTTCTTTCTGGATAAGCCGGTTTACTTTTTGTTGTCTGTTTGATTCCATTTTTCTCTATTTTTTCCTTATAACCGTAATTCCATCCCGAATGGGAAGAATTACTTTCTCCACTCTATCGTCGTTTGCCAATCGTTGATTGAAATCTAAAATTCCTTTGGTAGCCCAATCGTTGCTTGCTACTTCTTCCACTACTTTACCGTACCAGAGCGTATTATCGACAAGAATGAAGCCGCCTTTTCTTATTTTCGGCAGCATTGTTTCCAAATAGTCCCAATACGATTCCTTATCGGCATCGATGAAAGCGAGTTCGAAGCTTTCGTCTTCAAAACCGGGAATCAGTTGCAGCGCGTCGCCGATGTGGAGCGTTATTTTTTGGCCGTGCTCAGATTGGGCGAAGTTGTTTCGGATGTAATCTTCCAGTTCATCGTCGATTTCTATCGTGTGCACTTCTGCATTTTCTTCCAGCCCTTCGGCGAAACACAGGGCTGAATATCCAACAAAAGTACCAATCTCCAACACCCGTTTGGGGCGAATCATTTGCGTCAGCATTTTCAGGAACCGGCCTTGCAAATGCCCCGAAATCATGTTGGTTTGCAGCAATTTTACGTGCGCGTCGCGGTCGATTTTTTTCAGCCACTCCGGCTCCGCATCGATGTGCGATAAAATATAATCTTCGAGTTTTTCCATTAAAGGAGTTTTTTATCAGATGAAAATATCAGACACGTGTTCAATAATCATTATAAATTTGTTGAATAATTTATTGTAACAATTTATCAGATAAACCTGCGGCGATAGGCGCTTCGCACGATAGCGATACGCTGATAAGCGGAAGGCCTCCGTATATATTCAACGTTACGACTTTATCTCGAACGAAGTGAGACTATCATTCCGTTGAAAATGGAATCTATCGCGCAAACCTATTTATTGAAAACATTGCTCTCATTTTTATCATTAACTTAATCTTTTAAAGAAATGAAGACAGAGCCATCATCTCCCATTACTGCGTATAATCCGGCAAATTGTATTTCTCTTTTGCTTCCAACACTTTCCACACCTCGCTGATATCGAGATACGTGGTTCCGCCGGTTTCGCCGAAACTTCCGCCCAGGTATGCCACGCGGTCTTTTACATCAATCATGTTGTGTTCGAGCATTTTTTGAATGGCCGCCGTGTAATACGCCCGACGGCTTTCTTTGGTATTCTCAATGCCGGTTCCCGGCAAATGTTCCGCCCACACTCCGTAAGAAAGGGCCAGCTCCCGCGCAAGGCGATCGGTTGTTGTCATTGCGAAAACGGGCTTCTTCCCGCGAAAAGCGGCCAGCACGCGTGCCGTCCGTCCGGTATGGCTGTCGGTGAAAATGGCTTCCGTGTTGAGTTTTATGGCTGTTTTCACCGCTTGCTTGGCAAGGAATGAGGTTACTTCATTATCGTCGTAATCGTAGGGAACACGGATATCGTTTTCTGCCAGTTTGGTCTTTTCCGTTTCCGCGGCCACTTTGGTCATCGTGCGCACGGCTTCCACCGGATATTTTCCGTATGCCGTTTCGCCGCTGAGCATGATAGCATCCGTTCGGTAGTATATGGCGTTGGCTATATCGGTAATTTCGGCGCGTGTGGGGCGCGGATGATCAATCATGGAATGGAGCATCTGCGTGGCCACGATAACCGGTTTTTTATATTTTATGGCTTTACGAATAAGTATGCGTTGAATGGCCGGAATTTTTTCCTGTGCCACTTCAATACCCAAATCGCCGCGGGCAATCATAATTCCGTAAGCGTGTTGAATAATTTCGCCGATATTGTCAACCCCTTCCTGATTTTCAATTTTCGCGATAATCTTTATGGGGCTTTTCAATTCATCTAAAATGGCTTGTACCTCCATCACATCTTCTTTGCTTCGCACAAATGAGTGAGCAATGAAATCGACGTTGTGTTGATGTGCCAGCGCGATAAATTGGCGGTCGCGCTCGGTAATTGTGGGCAGGTTGATGCGTACTCCCGGAATATTTACGCTTTTGCGGCTTCCGATTGTTCCGTCGTTTTGAACGGTACAAAGCAAATAATCGGCATTTTTTTCCACCACTTTCAGGTCAATCTCGCCGTCGTCAATCAGTATATCGTCGCCAATATTCATTTCATCGGCAATGTTGAGGTAAGAAACGTAGATAGCTTCTTTAGACGAAATACCTTGAGGATTACCCGCAACTCTCACCCTGTCGCCAATGGTGAGTTCGATGGGTTCAAGGGCAACGGTTGTGCGAATTTCCGGCCCTTTCGTGTCAACCAGAATGGCGATTCTTTCCGAAACGGCGCGCACGTTATTGATAATTTTCAGGAATCCTTCTTCGTCAAGATGAGCAGAATTTAACCTTACCACATCCATGCCTTCCGCAAAAAGTTGTTCGAGGAACGAAACGTCGCAACGTTTGTCTGAAATTGTGGCTACAATTTTAGTATGTTTAAGCATCATGTACTTATAGTTATGAGTTATTGAGTTTTGAGTGTGGCGGCGCAAACACTTGCGCCTTTGCATCTAAAAATCTAACAGTCTAACAATCTATCCTGCGTTTTGTTTGCCGTTTTAATGGCTTCGATGGCCAACCGATACGAGTTTAGCCCGAATCCGGCGATTACACCCGCGCAAACCGCCGAAATCATGGATTGCCGGCGAAATTCTTCGCGGGCGTGCACGTTGGAGATATGCACCTCAACCACCGGCGTTTTCACCGATTTTATCGCGTCGCGAATGGCTACTGAGGTGTGTGTGTATCCTCCTGCGTTGAGAATAATGCCGTCGTAATCGAATCC
>JAUNRY010000200.1 GCA_030539475.1 Bacteroidia bacterium
TTTCGTAATTCTCGAAAGCTATTTCGTTATTTTTCAGAAAATGGTTGATATCGCCTATTTGTCCGTAAAAATCCGATTCGATCATCGGGCTTTGAAATTCGGCATTTTCCAATCCCTGTTTGTAAACACTCAGGGCTTCATTGTATTTTTTCTGCTGAAATTTAGCCAGTCCCAAATAAAAATAAAATTGAGGAGCGGTGGGAATATTTTTTATGCCCGTTTGGGTTATTTCCACCACTTTATCCAGTGCAGTGGTGTCGGGTAATGCTATGCGAAGCATTTGTTCGTATCCGGCAGGCTCGGCGGGATTATCCTTGGTGTAAATTTCGAATTGCTCCATGGCGCCTTTTTTATCGTCTTGCAGCAACAACACATCGCCGTACAGCATATTTATCTGCGTGTTGTTGGGATGCTGTTCAAACATGGATTCAAAAAACGGATTGGCGGTTTTTATGTCTTGCCGGCTCTGGCTCAAAACGGAAATATAACGCGCCAGCAATTGCAACTTTGTTTCCACTTCCATTTTGCTGCTCACGATGGCTTTCTGAAGCTCTTCGGTGGCAGCGGTTTTGTTGTTGGTTTTTTCGTAATAATTCACCATGGAGAGGATTAGCGACGGCTCTTCGGAATCGATAAGCTTTGCTTGCTCATAATACTGCAACGCTTTTTCCGGCTGATTGTCTTGCAGGTACAAATCGCCCATTAAGAGTTTGTAGCGGATGTTATCGGGATTTTTGTCGATAATAGACTGAATTTCATCAAAAGCCTGCTCTTTTTTATTCATCATATTGTATAGCCTGAACTTGTTGAGCGTGATGGCATCGGAAATTCCGGTGTATTTTTGCAACGTATCCAGCGCTTCGATGGCTTTTTCAAGTTCTCCGTTATCGGCATATACGTTGGCGAGTTCAAAATAGAGATCCACTTTATCGGGATACGTTTTCAACAGATAATTGTAGATTTCTATCACATCTTCCTTTAAATCGAGCTCCCGGCTCATTCCGGCAAGAATCATGTTGTAGTAATAATTGGCCGGATCGTATTTTACCGCGTTGCGGAAATAATTCAGCGCCGTGTTTTTTTCTTCCAGCGAACTGTAATACGCGCCCAGCTCCACCAGAACGGTGGCGTTGGTGGAATCAAGTGCGTAGCAATGTTGAAACAGATCGAACGCCTCGTCGTACTTGCCCTGAGTTTTGGCGTTCAGGGCTTGGTAGAAGAAATAATCGAATTTGCGGCGCGTGGGTTCGTCCGGAATCAGTCCTTTTTCCTGCGAAAAACTTTTCGCGGGAAAAAGAAACAACAAGACACCTAATAAGACAATATATTTTTTATAATTCATTTTTTTACTCTTTGCTCTACGCCCAATGCTAATTTTTCCCGTGTGCCCGAAACCGCCGGCTCCGCGTTCGGTTTCATCGAGATTTTCTACCTGCTGCCAATCCACACGGGCGTGTTGAGCGATTACCATCTGACAGATGCGTTCACCGTCCTGAACCACAAAATCCTCGTTCGATAAATTGACTAAAATAACCCGAATCTCACCGCGGTAATCCGCATCAATCGTTCCCGGAGAATTTACAATGGATATTCCGTGTTTAACGGCCAGCCCGCTTCGCGGACGGATTTGGGCTTCGTAACCTTCGGGAAGTTGTATGTAAATTCCGGTAGGAATAAGCGCGCGCTGCAACGGTTTTAAAGTAACCGGCTCATCGATATGGGCGCGCAAATCCATTCCGGCAGACGAAACGGTGGCATACTCGGGCAACGCGTGCCTGGATGTATTGACGATTTTTACTTGCATAATGACTGATTGACTGACTGCAAAAAACTGATTTTGTTTAAACCTGCGAATTTACGCATTTATGTACAAATATTTGCCAAATTGATAAAATTTAAGGATATCGCGTATAAAAAAAAGATTTAAATTTTTCGATTCTTATTTTAGTGGTGTAAAAAATTGCATATCTTTGTAACAATATGAGCCAACAAGACGATTTATTGAAGAATTTACGCCAAACACTCAGTGAACAGGGCATTGAGTCTTTCCACGTGCTTGAGGATTTAGTTCCCATTGAAGAGCAAATGGAATATTTTCGCTATTTCGACAAGTTGAGGCGTGAAAATTCTCCTTTTGTGCGCGACGAGGAAATAGCCATACTTTTTTCCGCGGATGAAAGCGTTGAAAGGAAGAAGAAAAGTCTATCGAGGTTGGCTTCCATACCCGATGTTGGCGCTTACAGAGCCATTGAAACTTACCACAGCAGCCCACTGGAGCAGGAATTGTTCAACTGGTCGTCTATGTCGTTGGTGGGCAGCCGCATAATATTGAGTTCCGACCTTTCCGGACAGCAGCAAATCTACGTTTCGTCAGGCTTGGGCGGCCACGAAAGGAAACTTCGTTTTTTCGGGTTGTTCACCACGCATGCCCGCCAAACTCTTACCGATTTGCAAAAAGAAATTGTGGACAGGGAATTTCGGTTTCAACTGCAACAAGCAGATGTTGAAATAGAAAAATTCGAAATAAAAGACTACTATTTCACGTTGCTTATGCTCTTCCCCATCGATACCGATGTGCGCACCAGCATAAATGCCGCCGTAAACGAAATAAACCAATACGGCAATTTCCTGGACCCGAAGTTCTTGTTCACTAACGTGAAAATTCTATCGGAAAGCGAAATAGAAAAATTACTGGAGAAGAAATAGGCTTTCGTTCTTTTACTAATTTAACCGGTGAAAAACAATTCAGGTGTAAAACGGGATTACCAATTCACTGTATTTTTTGCATTTTTGAGTCGTCCCCATCAAATTCCCCTCATTTTTTTGAATCTTATGACGTTCATGCTAAAGGATTCACTATTTTTGTACGTTGTAAGAAATAGAAGCATGGACAATAAAACTCAAAACTTTCCCCACGAGGGAATTTCACCCGAAGTTATCAACAACACATACCTTGGCACACTGATGGATACGCTGGGCATCACCTTTACCAATCTGTGTCCCGGCCGCATAGAAGCGGTGATGCCTGTAGAGAAACGCGTATGCCAACCGTTTGGGCTATTGCACGGAGGCGCCACGCTGGCTCTTGCCGAATCGGTAGCGGGACAGGGTTCTATGCTCCTTTGTGAGCCGGACGAGGCAGCGGCGGGCATACAGGTAAGCGGGAGCCATATCTCACCGGCAAAAGCGGGAGACGAGGTTCGCGCCGTTGGAACAATCATTCACAAAGGCCGCACCACGCACGTATGGAATATAGATATCTTCACTTCGGCAGGCAAACTGGTTTCAACGGTTCGCGTGGTAAACAGCATACTAAAAAGGAGATGAGCGGTAAAGATATTTCTCTGGTTCTGGATGCGCTGATTGAACAGGATGCATGCTTTGCAATATACCGGTTGCCGGGTGAACAGGAACCGCGATTTGTGATGCAAACTACCGATGATCCTTTATTGTTGCACGATTTTGAGCAACTAAACGAGAAACGCGGGTTTGTAATCGCACCTTTCAGAATCACGCCCGCATCGCCGCTGATAGTAATTCATCCCGATTGCACCGAACTCTCAGAAGTAGATACAAACGTTGCGGATAAGTCGCGGGAAAAATCGGTTGCAAAAAAACACACCAAGTACAGGAAATCCGATTACGATGCTCTTTTTCAGCAGTTTCACAAATCTCTCCTGAATGGAGAAATAATGAAGTTGGTTCTATCCAGAAGCAAAACGTTGAAAAGAGAAGACACCTTTTCACCGGGTCAATCTTTTTTAAGAGCGGCGGAAAAATACATCCATTCTTTCGTTTACCTGTTTCACACACCGCAAAGCGGCACCTGGCTGGGAAGCACGCCCGAAATATTACTGGCGGGTTCACAAAACGAATGGCAAACCGTGGCGCTGGCCGGCACACGATTTCCAAATTCGGGAAATGTATCGTGGGATGACAAGAACCTCCGCGAGCAGCATTTGGTAACGTCCTACATCCTGAAACAATTGACATCTTTTCAAATCTCACCGGAAATAAACGGCCCATACACCGTTAAAGCCGGTAGTTTGGCTCATCTGCGAACCGATTTCAGCTTCTCCCTGCCCGACAATCCGAAAACAGGCACCTTGTTAAAGACGCTCCACCCCACTCCTGCGGTGTCCGGCCTGCCCAAAGACAAAGCATTTCAATTTATTCTTGAGCACGAAGGATACGATCGCCGTTACTACACCGGTTTCCTGGGCATGATAGACCCGTTGGCGGAAACAAACCTGTATGTCAACCTACGGTGTATGCAAATCGAAAAAAATTCGCTCACGTTGTTTGCCGGCAGTGGGCTCCTCTCCTCCTCCACGTGCAAGGATGAATGGAAAGAAACGGAACAAAAGCTCAAAACAATGGCGAGTATTGTTAAATGACAGATGACCGATGACGGTAAATAAACTCAACAACAAAGCT
>JAUNRY010000201.1 GCA_030539475.1 Bacteroidia bacterium
CCAGTATTTACCGCACGGACAACCCACACCGTTTGTGCCACAGCCCGACAACTGGAAATCTTTGTATCAGGCAGGGCTGAACAGCACAACAAACTTTGCTATTAACGGCGGTGGAGAAAATTCATCGTTCCGTGTTTCATACGCTTACACCGATAACAACGGTGTTTTCAAAAGAAACAAATTCTCCAGACACTCTATTTCTTTCAGGGGGCTGACCGATTTAAACCACATATTCTCTTTAGAAGCAGGTGTTAACTATGCATTTTCACGCGCACAAAACGGAGCCAACCAGGGAGGTTGGAACTGGGGCGGTAACTTGGGTATGATGAGTACCTACCACACTCCCCGTAATATAGACATAGCTGCATACGAAAGCATGTATCGCGACCCGGCAACGCATGCAGTAGAAACGGAATCTCCTTGGGGAACTTTGCGCGGTTACCTGCACGGCAGAGACATGAACCTCGACCAGCGCTCGGAAAACTCGTTATTAAGCACGTTAACGTTGAGAGCAAAAATCGCTCCTCGGTTATCAGCCAGCATTAAAGGAAACTACAACTACTACGGCATATCCACCATGTATAAAGGATACGGGCAGGGAGCCAATTACGGCCCCACCGGCTCGGGCGCATACAGAAGAGGTGGCAATATATCAGGTTCATACAACTTCCTTGGCATGCTTCAATCTACAGACAACGAATTGAACTTAGGCGGTGAAACTATTACCATGGATGCTATTTTTGCAGCCGAAGTATATGGAAATACCGAATCTCACTCTTGGAGCAAAGAAACAAACGGAGGACTGGTTTCTCCCGCCGTTTTCGCTTTCTCCAACTCGGTAAACAGAATTACTCCGGTATTTGATTATACACCTCGCAACAATCAGGCATTCGGCCTTTCAGCCATCTTAAACTTTGCCTGGAGAGACCAATTGTTCCTCGAACTTACCGGCCGTAACGACTGGTTATCTACGTTGACTTACCCCTCTTATATGACCACAGGGATGAATAACTACACGGTGTTCTATCCATCTGCAAATGCTTCGTGGGTATTCTCCGAAACGCTGGATATGCCCGATTGGCTCTCCTTCGGTAAATTGCGCGCTTCTCTTTCACGCGTAGGTATGGGTACATCTGCTTATTCAACTACACAAGGATTTGGCGTATTCTCACAAAGCGCTCAATACGACCCCAACCGGGAAAGCGTGCTTATCGCCAACCCCGATCTTGGGACTGCTTGGAACAACGATTTAAAACCCGAAGTTCAACAATCTATTGAATTGGGAACAGACTTGCGTTTCTTAAACGAACGCTTAAATATTGACTTCGCCTATTACAAAACCAATACGTTCAACCAAATTCTCAGGTTAGGCGCGGTAACAGAATCAGGAGCCAGCCAACAGTTGATTAATGCAGGGAATATTCAAAACCAGGGGGTTGAATTAATGGTGGAAGCTACGCCCGTGCGTACCGCCGATTTCCGTTGGACCGTGGGTAGTAACTTTACGTTGAACCGCGGAAAAATTATTGAACTGCACCCCAACGTGAAGGAGTGGCAGTTGATGGGACAATACGACGGTGGCCCGGAAATCTGGGCGTATGAAGGCGGCGGATTTGGAGTTATCACTACTCCTTATAATAATGCATATGGAGCGGCTATTGCCCGTTTCAATAACGAAGACAACCCCAATGACCCAAGAAACGGCAAACCGCTTATTTCTTATTGGGGAGCTGTGGGACAACCGAACAGTGTTCCTGTTTACGGTTATACAACCAATAACGACATGAATATTCCGGATAGAGTGGAAATTGGTAAAGTGGAACCCGATTTCTTGTTGAGTTTCAATACTTCATTCTCCTACAAAGATTTCGATTTTTACGCGTTGATTGACGGGCGTGTTGGAGGCAATTTCTTCTCCAATACATACAAATACGCTTCTTCAATGGGTACATTGCAATCGTCTCTCTACGGCCGCGACCAGGAGAATGGCGGATGGCAAAGAGCCAACTACAAAGGAGAAACCGTACATGACGTGTATCCGTTAGACGGAGTGTTCCAAGAAGGTGCAACCGCGCCGTTGGCAAGCGACCCAACCAAAAGAATTGACGTGGCAGGCTTAACCTATAAAGAAGCGCTTGACAAAGGAATTCGTCCGATGCCCGCCGGAGCTTATTACTCCTATAACTATGGATGGGGAATGCCTTCTGAATTGGGTTTGCAAGACAACACCTGGTTTGCTTTACGCGAGGTTACATTGGGATATAGATTGCCCGAAAAAGTGTTGAGCAAAATCGGTGCAAATTACTTCAGAATTGGCCTTACCGCAAGAAATCTTGGATATTTGGTGAATAAATTAACGGACGGACTCAACCCGATGTCTATTTCCAACAATAACCCGTTAACACCTCACGATATTGGAGCAGTTCCTTTCTCAAGGACATACGCACTTAATTTTACAGTTAGATTCTAAAAAATTGAAAACTATGAACAAGATTAAATATATACTAATCGGAGCTTTTGCGCTCGTTGTCTTTTCGGGTTGTTTGGAAGATTATCAAGAACTAAACACCGACCCGGAACTATTGGGAACCGTTGATCCGCGAAACGCTTTCACCGGAGCAACCGAAAACTGGAATAATTCGGCACGCCATCACCTTACAGGTAAATTCAGCGGCGTTATGCAACTTATGCAATACATTGTAAACGGCGGCGGAGCATCCTCGGGAATATACGTAAACCCCACCGGTACAGCGCGGCCAAACCCTTACACTCCCTATTATGATCTTTACTACAACCAAATCGGGTTAAAATTGCGTTATCTGGTAAACACGGTTATACCGTTGAATGCAGAGAGTGAACGCTTTCAGGACGTAGCGGCAATTGCCAACATTCTCGAAGCATACCAGGCTTGGCAAATGTTTGATGTATACGGCGCCGGCCCCTATCACGAAGCCTTTAAGCTCGCCTCTGAGGGAATTGGAGAACCTCGCTACGATTTATATCAGAAAGATATTAACGGCAAAGAAATGTACAAGGTTCTTGATGAAAAAGTAAAGGAGAATATAGCTGTTCTTCAGAACTCTACAGACAATCAATACGAGCTTGGTCGAAACGACTTTTTCTATGGCGGCGATATCGCTAAGTGGATTAAGTTCGGCAATACGCTCAGGATTAAAATGGCGCAACGTTTGGAAAAAGCCGACAATGCTTTTTATCAATCTGTTATAGCAGAAGCGTTGGCTAATTCAGGAGGTATTATTTCCAATCACGAAGAATCGGCGGTTTATCATCATCCCAACGAGCATAACAACAATACCGATGATATGCAAGGCTTAACCACCAATTATGTAGCTTCTCGCACATTGGTAGAATTTATGAAAACGTATGACGACCCTCGCCTTCCCATATTGGTTCGCCGCAACGGATTTGGCGACGGGAACAACAATACAAGCAACGATGAGATTTTTGAATTGTTGAAAGAGCACTATCCCAATTACGAAACGGATTTCTCTCAATGGACCGATCGTTACGTGGGAGCAGCATCCAATCCCGACAGTACAAACAGCCTTTGGTCAACAAATGCTTATTTCACTATTCCTTATGTAGAGTTAGATGAAGATGGAGAAGAGGTTGAAAAAAACATGACTGTACGTAACAACAGCCAGATTGAAAGCCGCTTTTATGTGAAAAACGGAGGAAAAGTAAGCAACACGTTGGGCGTTCGCGATAAAGAAGATCAGGATTTATACGATGTATCACAAGACGAAATCACGTTGTTTACCCCGCTTATTACCTATCCCGAAGTTTGCTTTATGATGGCAGAAATTGCATTCAAAGCCGGTAGCGCTCAGGGAGGAAAAGATGCTTTGACGTGGTATCGCGACGGCATTCGCGCCTCTTTGCAACAATATCAGACATGGGCCGAAGACATGGCAGTTCCTGCTGCTATGAATGCGAACAGCGACAATTACGATCCCATTACGGCAGCAGATATAACCACTTATATGGCTCGTCCCGAATTTCAAAGTGTTTCGCTGGAGAAAATCATTACGCAACAATGGATAAACTTGTTTATGCGTCCCGAAGAAGCTTGGGCAACATGGAAACGTACCGGATTACCGGCATTCAAACCGCAGCCGATTCCTGAAGACGGAGTTGTGTTTTTTGAAGAACTCAAAACCGGTGGAGACCCCCTACTCATTCCGCGCCGTGGCGTACTTCCAACACCCAACACCGCAAACATTGACAACTTCAATGCCGCTGTGAATGAATTGACATCCGATCCCAATTACGGTTCTGCCGTTGATAGAACAGAAGGCCGTATCTGGTGGGATAAACCGTAAAACAAACCTGTTTATTTTTAAAAACCGCTCCCTCAAAAGAGCGGTTTTTTGTTTGTTCCCTGCACCGCCCT
>JAUNRY010000202.1 GCA_030539475.1 Bacteroidia bacterium
TTCTAATGGCAAAACGCGACGGAATGCGCTACAAAGACATCGCCCAACAAACCGGACTAACCGTGAAAACCGTTGAAAACCACGTGTTGCGCGCTATGCAATCGCTACGTGCAAAAGACTTCAAGGCGTATCTTTTCTTCTTTGCTTAAAATTTTTCTCTTTTAGTGAGGGATTTCTTGCCTTTTTGCATCATAACAGTATAAGCAAGAACAACAGTGAATACAAAAGCGGTAATATGGGTAATTTTCATTCTTTCTTCGCTGGCGGCCAACGCACAAGACGGAGACAGAGATATAGATTTGCGGGCAGGATTGGGTTTTTTCAAACTTAAAGAAGGAAATGCTTTTTTGGCGCCAATAGAGATAGAATTGAACGCTAAATTGTCTGATTATTTTGCTATTGCACCATAGATAGCATTTAATATTAACGATAATGCACCATCGAATTCAGAGAAAATTTTTCAAGCAAACCTCAATGCTTTTGTATCTCCTTTTCGAAACAACAGGAGAAATGATTTCAGAGTAGGAAGCGGATTGAGTTTTTATAAATATAGTGAACCTGCTGTCCGCAGTGCTTTCGGAGTGAATTTGATAATAGAGGATTCCTATATGATAAATGACCGCTTTTTTATTGGCGTGAAAGCATTTATACAACCGTATTTTAATAAACAAATCGGCTCGGGCGTTTCACTGAAAGTCGGTGTGAATTTATAGATAATAACAACAAGAACAATGAACAATCAGCAGCATAATATGGACGAACGCATTGAATTTGTAGCCACACACTACAAGCCCAATGTTTTCGATTCCCGAAAAGGATGGGAGAAGATTGAGCAGCGCATCGCCTCCGAGCGAAAAGTTCGCAAGCTGCCTTTGTTTTACAGCGCGGCTGCTGCTATTGCGTTGCTGCTGATAATAAGCGTTTTGTACTTAACGTATAACACAGGCGAAACGCTTGTTGCCAAAGCCGGCCATACTGCTTTTGTGCTTCCCGACAGTTCCCGCATCAATATGCAAGAAGGAGCCGAGTTGCAGTATGATAAACATTTCGGCAAAACCGAACGCCGTGTTTCAATGACGGGCGAAATATCGTTTGCCGTGGCGCGAGACGAAGAAAAACCGTTTATTGTATCTACGCCTACGGCGGAGGTTCGTGTGCTGGGCACAGAATTTATGGTGGATGCCGATGAAAACGAAACGCGGCTCAACGTAACATCGGGAAAAGTGCAGTTCACGCCCGAAAGCCCCGCCATTCCGCTGCTTTGCACCGCCGGAATGACCGTTCATTACACCGCTCAGGACGAAAACGTGAAAGTTACTTCGCCCACGGCGACAATGGAAATTAACGGAAAAAACAAATCGCTCGCGTTCAACAACGCGCAACTGAAAGACGTGGCGCTCGTGCTGTCGCATTTTTACGACGTAAAAATCAATTTGCCCGAAGAAGAAACCACACTTACTTTCACATCATCTTTCACACAAAAAAGCGTTATCGAAATCATTAATATTATCAATTTAACCCTCGACACACATGTAAAAATTGAAAATTAAACAAACTACTATTTATATGAAAAAGCTATTTTTATTATTCATCGGCATACTTGTTGCCGGTGGCATCTTTGCTCAAACAGATTCATACAATTCTACCCAACCCGCTTTCGATGGTTTTCACAAAAACATTTTCGTGGAAGGGCTTGGAGCAGGACTTTTGGGAAGTGTCAACTACGATATGCGATTACAACGTGGAAGAATGGACGGTATCGGTTTTCGTGCCGGCATTGGTGGCGCTAACTTAAATGGGACAGATGATTATGGCGATCCTGCACACATAGGAATAATAACTGTTCCGTTAGAATTCAATTACTTAGTGGGCAAAAAACGCAGTTCGTTTCTTGCCGGTATCGGCTTATTGCCCATCTATGCCTCAGTACAAGGAAACGGAACAATTAATACTACCGGAGAAAGAGCTTTTATAGATGCTGAAGGCTTTGGGTTTGCCGGGTATCTCTCGTTAGGTTATCGTTTTCAGCCTTTACGCAACGGATTTATGTTTCAGATAAATTGGAATCCTTTGGTTTCAAAATCCGGATTTAGTCCCGCATGGTTTGGTATAAGCCTTGGTTATGGATTTAAATAAACCGAAAGTCCAAAACCGCAAATCGTAAATTCAAATGAAACGCTACACTATCTTCATTTTGCTGGCCGTTTGCTTCCACACGGGAGCAACGGCACAGCAAAAAATTTCATTCAAAGCAACCAAACAACCCATCGAAAAAGTGTTGCGGGAAATTGAGCAGCAATCCCATTATACTTTTTCATACAGCGCCGCGCTATTGAAAGATTTTCCACCGGTAACCGTAACGGTTGAAAGCACATCGCTCGAAACCGTTTTGGATGCCGTTTTCGGGAAAAGCCGCGTGCAATATATCATCCGCGACAAGCACATCATCCTAAAAGAACGTCCTAAAAACATCACCATCAGCGGCATTATTCACGATGCTGTTTCGCGCGAAACCCTCATCGCCGCCAATGTTTTCGATTATCTGTCGCAAAAAGGCGCCGTGAGCAACAATTTCGGGTTTTACAGCCTCACGCTTCCGCCCGGCAGGGTGCAATTAAGAGGCAGTTACGTGGGATACGGCACACAAGAAATAAATGTATCGGCCGAAAGCGACACCACCATCCATTTTTTTCTCCAACCCTCAGCGCTGCTTCAAGAAGTGGTGATTGAGGGAAAACAAACCGTTCCCTTTTACACAACCGAGGTTGGAAAGATAACGCTCAACGCGCAAACGTTGCAAGCGTTACCTTCGTTTTTGGGCGAGAAAGACGTGATTAAATCGCTGCAACTGATGCCGGGCGTGGCAGCCGGAACCGAAGGCGTGGCGGGAATGTACGTTCGCGGCGGGAATTTGGATGAAAACCTGTATTTGGTGGACGGGAATCCGCTTTATCACGTGAACCACCTGGGCGGAATTTTCTCCACATTCAATCCCGAAGCGGTAAAAACAATGGATTTTTACAAAGGCAGTTTTCCGGCGCGGTACGGCGGGCGGCTTTCGTCGGTGGTGGATGTGCGGATGAACGACGGCTCTATGCGCGATTTTTCGGGAACGGCATCCATCGGGCTGATTTCGTCTCGATTTAACCTGCAAGGCCCGATTGTAAAAGACAAAACGTCGTTTAATGTATCGCTCCGCCGCACGTACCTCGATTTGATACTGCGCCCCGCTTTGCATTTCGAGATGAAAAAAGCAAAAAAAGAAAACCCCGACAATTACGATAATACCGATGCCGGATATTACTTTTACGACTTCAATGCCAAAATAAATCACAAGTTTTCAGACAAGAGCCGACTCTATCTGAGTGTTTACGACGGAAAAGACAAGCTTTTTTTGAATGTGGATTCAAAGAATGAGCGTTCTTATAACTTGCAGGGAACTTACAATCCTGAAAATCCGCTGTTTAATACACATCACGAAATAAGTGAAAACAAAAATAATTTCGATATGGGTTGGGGAACTCGTATGGCTTCGCTCAACTGGGCTTACGCCATAAACAGTAAATTATTTTCCAATGCCACGCTGGTTTACAGCCGATACGCATCGGATATTATTACAAAATCGCAAGAGAAAATGCGAATTACAATATCGGAAGAAAATTCGGACAAAACCACTAAAAAAAACACCAAAACAAACAACGAAGCAAATTATCGTTCCGGAATTCAGGATATTGGTTATCGGTTGGAATTTGATTACACGCCGGTAAGCAATCATTATATCCGTTTCGGCACATCGTTGTTGCATCATCAATTTCGTCCCGAACAAAGCGGAGTAATATCAATGGCGGAAGATGATGTGGAGAAACGAGGCGATTCCGTTACGTTTGCCAACGAGCGTGTTTTGGTGAAAGAACTGTCGCTCTACGCTGAAGATGAAATCGATATTAACCGGCAGTTGAAAGTGAATGCCGGCTTGCACCTCTCGGGTTTTCTCGTACAGGGGAAAACTTATTTGAGCGTTCAGCCGCGTGTTTCGGCGCGTTATTTGCTGACCGGCGATTGGTCGCTAAAAGCATCGTACGGAAAGATGAATCAGTATGTTCACTTGCTGCAAAGCAGTTACCTGAATTTGCCCAACGATTTGTGGGTTCCCATCACCAAAAATATCCAACCGATGGTTTCACATCAGGTTTCGGCCGGCGTTTTCGGGCGTTGGCGCGGGTTCGATCTTTCGGCAGAAGGTTATTACAAATCGTCGAAAAATCAAGTTGAGTATAAAGACGGCGCAAATATTTTTATGAGCAATCTCAACTGGGAGCAGCGCGTAGCGCAAGGATTGAGCAAATCGTACGGAATGGAACTTATGGCAAACAAAACATTCGGCAACACATCGGGATGGTTGGGTTACACT
>JAUNRY010000203.1 GCA_030539475.1 Bacteroidia bacterium
CCAAGTCTCCAGTCACTACGTCACCAAGACTCCTGTCTCTTGCCTCCTCTCTCCAAGTCTCCCAGGCCCCAAGTCCCCTCTCTCCCCCCCCAAAAAAAACGCACCCCACTCTCACGAGCCGGGCGCGTTTACATTTTTCAAACACTAAAAAAACCAAGTGTAGCAACTAACTTCCGCCTGTTGGCGCAAGTTCACAACCCATACCGGCGAAACCCTACTTCACCGTTTTTTTTAAACTCTCCATCAACTGCGGTTTATCCTCCAGCGCAATGCGCGCCGCCTTCCAAAACCGGTTCATATACAACTCCAAATCGCGCTGAGCCTGCTCTTTGGCGCGCGTGGCCTCTTCCGATTCGCCCTTCTCGCGCACAAACACCGTGTAAGCCTCGTTCAGCGGGTCAATCAACGCCTGCGCCGCCTCCACGTCCTCGCGCGTAACGCCCATCCCGGCAATGGTTGCCAGGTACGCCTCGTTATCCAGCAGCGTGGCGTAAAATTTAGTAACCATATCCACCCACACGGAGTTAACCTTCGATTGCTTGCCCAGCAAAGCCAGGTCGTACAACGCCGTGCTGTCGTCCTCAAAAGCCAGTTTGGCACGTTTCCTGTGCCCGCTATAGGTTTCTTTCACCTGTTTCATGGCCGCTTTAAACCGGTGCGATGCATCGGTGCTTTCCACAAACTCTTTCAGTTGCGTGTCAGACTGCGAGGCCACTTTTTGGCGCAACGCCTTGCCCTCGGCAATTTTCTCGGTTCCGTAAGAAACCGTTTCCAATGCTGTTTTAATTTCGGGATTTGCTTCGGCGTTCGTCAGGGCAACCTCCGAATCCTGAAGCAAGCGGGTCAATGTTTTTCCTGTTGTCTTTGCCATAGTTCAAATGGATTTAAAAGTTTCGACCGCAAATAAAGCAAATTTTTTGGAATATACACCATAAAATCGAATATTTTTTCATCTTTTTCTGCCGATTTCGTGTTTTTTACCCCTAAAATCCCTCTTTCAGTAAGAAAATCCCTCTTTTTGCCGATACTTCCTCAATTTCCGGCGTGGAAATTGGTTTTTTACCGTGTGTTTCTTACTTTTTGTCAGGAAAATGGGCTTCATGCCCGTGGAATTTCGTTTTTTGGCGTGGAAAAGGAGGTGCAAACCGTGGAAACCGGGCATTTTGTAAACTTTTCGCGAGTTTTGCCGCGATACCGGAGGTTGATGCCCCAATTACGCGAGTTTTGCCCCGCGCCGCCGCCCGTTTGCCCCGCGCCGCCACAAAATCTCCCCATCCGCATCCGTTTTCATAACTTTTAATAATTGATTTGTTGCCCGATAACGCTATTATAACTACTTTTACAGTCAATTTTTTAAACAAACCGGTTAAAATGAAGTTATCTGCAAAAATATTAGTATCGTTTCTCGCTTTTACCTGGGTGATAAACAGTGCCGTTTCTCAAAACAACGTCATCGATGAAATTGTTTGGGTGGTGGGCGACGAGGCCATACTCAAATCCGAAGTGGAGGAATACCGCAAGGAAATTCAGATGCAAAATCAACGCATCGACGGCGACCCCTACTGTTTTATCCCCGAACAGCTGGCCATCAACAAGCTGTTTCTCGATCAGGCAAAACTCGACAGTATCGAGATTAACGAATCCAACGTAACCCGAATGGTTGAGTATCAGCTAAACGAGTACATAGCGGCGGTGGGAACCACCGAGCGATTGGAAGAATATTTCAGCAAAAGCATCAAGAATATCCGTGAAGACCTCCGCACGCAAATCCGCGACCAGCAGCTCATTCAGGGCGTGCAGCAAAAACATTTCGAGGTGGTAACGCTCACCCCGTCGGAAATCCGGAAATTCTACACCGCCATTCCGCAAGACAGCCTGCCCTTTATCCCCACCACGCTGGAGGTGCAGATAATTACCGTGGAGCCGGTTGTGCCGCTGGCCGAAACAGATGCCGTAAAAGACAGGCTGCGCGATTATACCGAGCAGATAAATTCCGGCGAAAACTCTTTTTCTACGTTGGCGCTGCTGTATTCCGAAGACCCGTCGGCAGTAAAAGGCGGCGAGCTGGGATTCATGAGCCGCTCGGGGTTTGTGCCCGAGTTTTCCAACGTAGCCTTCGCGCTTAACGACCCCTCCAAAGTGTCCAACATAGTGGAAACGGAATACGGCTTCCACATCATCCAGCTCATTGAGCGCCGCGGCGATATGGCCAATTTCCGCCACATCTTGCTGAAACCCAAAATTCCGCAGGTGCAATTGGATACCGCCATTGTGAGGCTCGACTCCATCCGCAACGGCATTGTGAACGGCAAACTCACTTTCGACGAGGCAGCCACTTTCTTGTCGGCCGATAAAGATACCCGCAACAACCGGGGCATAATGGTAAACAGCCGCCCCGGCTCACAAAACACCGGAACGCCCCGTTTCCAGCTGAGCGAGCTCAACCAGGACATTGCGCGCGTGGTGGGCGACATGAAAGTGGGCGAACTTTCAGAACCCTTCATCATGGTGAACGACAAAGGCCAGCAAGTGGCAGCCATGGTGAAAGTTACCACCCGCAACGAAGGGCACACGGCCAACATCAACAACGATTACCAGATTATAAAGCAGATGGCCGAGAATGCCCGCCGGCAGG
Organism: Bacteroidia bacterium; assembly: GCA_030539475.1. GTDB lineage: Bacteria > Bacteroidota > Bacteroidia > Bacteroidales > Dysgonomonadaceae > Petrimonas. The sequence continues at coordinate 2,636 of JAUNRY010000203.1, forward strand.
AGTTGATGGACGATTGGCTGCAGAAGAAAATTGAAACCATCTACGTAAGAATCGACCCCGAATGGAAAGGTTGCGATTTCAAATACAAAGGATGGCTCAAATAAAATGACAAAACGCCCCCATTCACATATCTCCTGCAAAGGCATACTCCTTTTGAGTGTGCTTTTTGTGCTTATGCTGTCGGCGCGTCCGCAGCAGCCGCCCCCTCAGCCTCAGCCTCAAGATGTGCGGGTGGTGGAGCTAAGGCAGGCCGGAACGTGGTACAAGCGCGCCAATTTCGACGCGCAAATCCTCATCGACAGCGTAATTCTCTACCACGAGGGAGCGTATATGTACTGCGACAGCGCCTACCTGTTCGATACCACCAATACTTTCGAAGCCTTCAGCAACGTGCGCATGGAGCAGGGCGATACCATTTTTGTGTATGGCGATTACCTGCACTACGACGGAAATACGCGCCTGGCACGCCTTCGCGACCACATCCGCATGGAAGACCAACAGGTAACCCTTTTCACCGACAGCCTCAACTACGACCGCGAAGCCAACCTGGGGTACTATTTTGACGGAGGAATGCTGGTGGACGAACAAAACGAACTCACTTCCTTTTGGGGGCAGTACGACCCGGTGAGCAAAGACGCCTTGTTCAGCGACAGCGTGAAACTCATAAACGAAGATTACACCATATTTGCCGATACGCTCAAGTACAACACCGAAACCAAGGTCGCCGACATACTGGGCCCCTCAACCATTGTATCCGACAGCGGGTTCATACACACATCGCACGGCTGGTACAACACCAATACCGACGATGCCCGCCTCTTCAACCGGTCGGAGATTTACAGCAACGATACTTCCAAGGTGCTCATCGGCGACACCATTTTCTACAACCGCACCACCGGGCTTGGCGAGGTGTTCGGCAACATGTACATGGAAGACTTCGGGCGAAAAGCCATCCTGCAAGGCAACTACGGAACCTACAACGAAAAAACGGAATACGGAATGGCCACCGACTCGGCCTTTGCCGTAGATTATTCGCAAGCCGACAGCCTGTTCCTGCACGGCGATACGTTGAAAATGCTCACCGACTCCGTTTACAAAGACATAAAGGCGTATTACAACGTGCGGTTCTACCGCGAAGATATCCAGGGCGTGTGCGATTCCATGAACTACGTTCAGCGAGACTCCATTCTCTACCTCACCGGTGAGCCGGTAATCTGGAACCAAAGCAACCAGATTCTCGGCAACCAAATAGATATTTACCTCAACGACACCACCGTTGACAGGGCGCACGTGCGCGATTACGCCCTTGCCATACAAGACAGGCAAACCACCGGCCAGTACAATCAGGTAAGCGGGCGCGATTTGAAAGCCTTTTTCGAGGAAAATGAGCTCCGCCGCGTGCTGGTGGAAGGAAATGCCGAATCGTTGTATTACCTGGTGGAGGAAGACAGCGCCCAAACCGTGCTGGGGCTAAACAAAACGGAAAGCGCCTACCTCTCGATGGACTTTCTAAACGATGAGATGCAAAAGCTCAAACTCTGGTCGGCCACGCAAGCCGTAACTACGCCCCTGAGCCAGGTGCAGCAAGAAGAATCGCGGCTCAAAGGTTTCATGTGGCTCGATTACCTGCGCCCGCGCCACCGGATGGATATTTTCCGGCGCAACCAACGGCAGGGCGCCGACAGCGAAGTGGTGGCCCCGAGAAGATTCTCGCGCGACGATATTGTTGAACAATAGCCGCCGCCTTTTAGCCTTTCGCTTTTGGGTATATCGCG
>JAUNRY010000204.1 GCA_030539475.1 Bacteroidia bacterium
TATTAACAAGGCACTCCTTTTATAATAATATTGAGATTTTCTGGAATGTAAGAAATTTTTACTTAATTTTCAATTATCATCATAAAATTATGAGAAAATATCTGACATCATTATTTGTATTCTTTTCCTTTTCATTGTTCGCCCAACAAAAAACGCAGATAACCCTTCATCCCGATAAAGCGGATAGGGCAATACCCAAAGAAATTTACGGACAATTCGCCGAACATTTGGGTACATGTATTTACGGAGGAATATGGGTTGGAGAAGATTCGCCAATTCCGAATAAAAACGGTTATCGCACCGATGTATTAAATGCTTTAAAGGAGCTCAAGGTTCCGGTTATTCGTTGGCCCGGCGGATGTTTTGCCGATGAATATCACTGGATGGACGGCATTGGCCCTCGCGAAAACAGGCCAACTATGGTAAATACCAACTGGGGAGGGACAATAGAAGATAACAGTTTTGGCACGCATGAATTCTTAAACTTTTGTGAATTAGTAGGAGCAGAACCCTATATCAGCGGAAACGTTGGAAGTGGAACTGTAGAAGAAATGGCAAAATGGGTTGAATACATGACTTCGGATGGTAATTCGCCCATGGCTAACCTCAGGAGAGAAAACGGCAGAGATAAACCCTGGAAAGTGAAATATTTTGGAGTAGGAAACGAAAGCTGGGGGTGCGGCGGAAATATGCGCCCAGAGTTTTATGCCGATCTCTACAGGCAATATCAAACCTATTGCCGCAACTATGGTGATAACAGGTTATACAAAGTAGCAAGCGGCGCCAGTGATTATGACTATAACTGGACCGAAGTGTTGATGAAAAACGCCGCCCGGCACATGCACGGCCTCTCCGTGCATTATTACACGGTAAAGGGATGGAGCGGAAGCAAAGGATCTGCCACCCACTTTACCGAAGACGATTTCTATTGGACAATGGGAAAAGCACTTGAAATAGAACATGTGATTCAAAAACACATAGAAATCATGGATAAATACGATCCGCAAAAAAGAGTAGGGTTATTAATGGACGAGTGGGGCACCTGGTGGGATGAAGAGCCCGGAACAGTTCGTGGGCACCTTTATCAGCAAAATGCGCTACGCGATGCTTTTGTAGCCTCTTTAACGTTCGATATTTTTCACAAATATACCGACAGGTTGTCAATGGCTAACATTGCTCAAATGGTAAACGTTTTGCAAGCCATGATTTTGACAAACGATAAAGGTGAAATGGTTCTAACACCCACCTACCATGTTTTCAACATGTATAAGGTTCATCAGGATGCCACCTATCTCCCCATGAATATTCAAACAGAAAAGATGGATGTTAGAGACGATCGTGCAGTTCCGGTAGTGAGTGCTACCGCATCAAAAGATAAAACCGGAGCTATACACATTTCGTTATCAAATGTTGACGCCCGCGGCTCGCGAGAAGTAACCATAGAATTGCCGGATATGAAAAACAAATCCGTTAAAGGTGAAATTCTTACTTCTGCAAATCTTACTGACCACAATACTTTCGAAAATCCAAACAAAGTGCAGGTTACTTCTTTTAACGGCATTTCGAAAACGAACAACGGACTGGTTGTGAAGCTTCCGGCTAAATCCATAGTTACACTGAAAATAGGATAGAAATTGAAAAAAATAGGTGAAATATTCTTCATCATTAGCTTCTCTTAAGAATTTAACATGGTCAATATGCTTTTGCCTATTTCTTGTCTAATTTTAGCCGTCAAGCATCTTTGATCGCTCTTGGGGATTACCAAATACATTTTTTGACAGACTCCGTTTCATTGGGATTTTATTCGTTGATTGAAGACAAAAACAATAATAATTTAATGAGTATCCGTTTGTTTGCCTAACTCGCCTAAAAGGCGACATTTTCATAACCGGCCCCTCTCTAAATCTCTCCCCAAAAAGGGAGAGACTTTGGCGAACCTTGATGTTTTTTAGCCCGTGTCCCCCTCTATTGTGGAGAGGGGTTAGGGGAGAGCGTGGAGGAACGAACGTAGCTTACGGTATCGGGGCTTCCTCCATCACCCGCCTGAAAGGCGGCACTAAACAGCTATAAGTGCCGCCACTTCGGGCGGAGTTTTTAGTTTTGTTTTGCCGTTGGCGACTTAAATCGCCTACGGTTATGGAAATATGGCTTTTCAAGCCTATTGGGTAATAAAACGAACAGAAAGCTACTCAGATTTGGCAATATGTTCCGAATGTAACGAATAATAGTACTCGTCCCAAGAATCGGAAATAAAGGTCTGAATGGAGTTATTGCAACATCCAAAACCGCGTAACTTGGCGACAAAAACATAGACACCAATTCATGCATGGCGAACTTTTTTTTTGAGCGAATTGTTATTTTAATATAAACGAAAAGAAAGGAGGTAAATATGGCAAAATATTCAAAAAAAGCACAGGAAAAAATCGGAGAAGTAATGCGCGAATTCAAAGATGGCAAACTCAAAACTTCTGCCGGAAAAAAAGTAACCGACAGGGATCAGGCTATCGCAATTGGAATATCTGAAGCTGAACAATCCGGTTACAAAGTTCCTGAACAGACGGATAAAGATTCGTCGGAAAAATCAGAAAAAGATAATTAACGAAAGTACAAAGAACCCAAGATAAAGTCCTGTTTTTATTGTATTTATCCACAGGGCTTTTTCTCTATCCAAAAAGAAAAGGATTAACTCTCTTCATCAAAATAAGTGCGAAAAATATTACATTCGATTTTAGTTACTTTTTGATTGAGCAGGGTTAAATTATAGGAATTATCAACTATTCAAACACTATCAAAAAAACTCATGAAATACAAAATTGGTGACAGATTTAACGTTCTTGTTCCGGGATTTTCGCCCACTGTTGCCCGAATAGATAATATAAAAGAGAAAGATAGCAAGCTCATGTATTATATTTCTTTTCACGAAGAGTGGCTTTTTATTATCTGTCGGATAATTCCGGAAGAAGTGTTGGATGAAATTATTGAGAATTTCAGGGAAAAACATATCGCTTAATTGCTTTGTGTTTTCAACAAAAGCTAAACGGTATTTATCATAAAATGGGGCTGTGTCAGAAAGTGATACAGCCCCATTTGATTGTACGTGTGAGGTGATAATAGCCGAAAGTAAATCAACATAGAAAAGTAGCTCCGGATTTTTAAGCCGAAAAAACAGCCGGCAGGCACCTATTTATCCGTTAATAATTTCGCCGCCGTTGGGGTGCAGGCACTGTCCGCTCATGTAGCTGGAGTCTTCCGATGCGAGAAACAAAAAACAAGAGGCCACTTCATTCGGTTCGCCGGCTCTTCTCAACGGAGTGTCGCTGCCGAATTCCGATACTTTTTTCTTACCGAAAGAAGAAGCAATAAGTGGTGTCCAGATGGGGCCGGGGGCCACTGCATTTACGCGAATGTTTTTCGAAGCCAAATTCTGCGCCAGGCTTCGGGTGAAACTTGTGATGGCGCCTTTTGTTGCCGAATAATCAATTAACTTGGGGCTTCCCCTGTAAGCGGTTACCGATGTTGTATTGATGATGACGCTTCCTTTTTTGAGGTGGGGCATAGCGAATTTTGTTACCCAAAAATAGGAAAAAACATTGGTGTAAAACGTGCGTTGAAACTGTTCGGTGGTTATGTCTTCTATTTTTTCCGTTTCCCAGTGCAGGGCGGCGTTGTTGACGAGGATATCGAGTTTTGAAAATTTACGGATGGTTCTTTCCACGGCCTTTTTGCAGTTGCTTTCCTTCGACAAATCGCCTTTGATGAGCAAGCACTGCCTGCCGGTTTCTTCAATTTCCTTTTTTGTGGTTTCCGCATCTTCGGTTTCGCTCAGGTAAGCAATGGCGATATCGGCTCCGTGCGAGGCGAACAATAGCGCGGTGGCTTTGCCTATGCCGCTGTCGCCGCCTGTTATCAGCGCCACTTTACCTTTCAGTTTGCTATGACTGTCTTTGGGAGCTGATTCAGGTTCGGGTTTCATTTTCTCTTCGGTGCCGGGACGCCGCTGGGTTTGCCCGGGCCTTATTTTTTCCGATTTTTTTTGTTTTTGCATAACTTTTTCAGTTTTATATAATGGATTCTAATTCTTTCCGATATATATAAAACCATTTTTTTGCGCCGTTTGTTTCAAGCATCCATTTCTATTAGTGATAATTAACTAGAATGATTTTCTACAAAGTTAAATTGATTAATTTTTAAAACAAAAGAGGCGCATCAATATTTTGAAGAAATGCGTTATTGTGTAGACTTTGCTTTTGCCAATAGAAAATTAATGATGGAGAGAGTAGAAAGTTTTATCTAATATTTATCCGAAAATTATATCATAAACAAAGCTGCTTGGGAAAATCATTTTGATAAAAATGTAGAGATCGTAAGGGAATAACCTCCGCACGTGAGTGTGAAATAGGTATAAT
>JAUNRY010000205.1 GCA_030539475.1 Bacteroidia bacterium
GAGTAAATTTTATTTGGTGTGCCGCCCATTGGGCTTCTTGTGCATTTCCTGTAAATAAAATGCAAAATAAGAATGACAACATTAATAAAAACTTATAAGTAAGCCCCTTTTTCATCATGATTGACCTCCTTTAAAAACTTATAGCCTCAACAAATCCGGCAGACTGACTTATTAAAAAGTAAGCCCGTAACTCGCACGAGGATTACTCCCCAAACAGCGAATCCACAAACTCTTTCCTACGGAAAACCTGCAAGTCTTCCATGCCTTCGCCCAGCCCGATGTATTTAACGGGAATTTTAAACTGGTCTGAAATGCCGATAACCACACCGCCTTTGGCCGTTCCGTCTAACTTGGTAATTGCCAACGCGGTAACTTCGGTGGCAGCAGTAAAGTGTTTGGCTTGTTCAAAGGCGTTTTGTCCGGTGGAGCCATCGAGAACCAACAGTACTTCGTTGGGAGTATCGGGGATGACTTTGCTCATCACGTTTTTGATTTTGGTGAGCTCGTTCATCAAATTAATTTTGTTGTGCAAGCGGCCGGCGGTATCGATTATAACCACATCGGCATTGTGTGCTTTGGCGGAATTTACCGCGTCGAATGCCACCGATGCCGGATCGGCGCCCATTTTTTGTTTCACTACCGGAACGCCCACGCGCTTGCCCCATATATCCAGTTGCTCAACGGCCGCTGCGCGGAAAGTATCGGCAGCGCCGAGATAAACCGATAGCCCGTTTTGCTTGAACTGATGCGCCAGCTTTCCGATGGTGGTGGTCTTCCCCACCCCGTTTACGCCAACTACCATAATAACGTATGGGCGCTTGTTTTCAGGAACGGCAAACTCGGCCACGTCGTCCGAATTGTTTTCGGTGAGCAATTGGGCGATTTCTTCGCGAAGGATTTTCGTGAGCTCGTCCGTGCCCACGTACTTGTCTCGCGCCACGCGCTCTTCTATCCGCTCAATAATTTTTAGCGTGGTGTCAACGCCCACATCAGATGTTACGAGAATTTCTTCCAACTCATCGAGTACATCGTCGTCAACCCTCGATTTTCCGGCCACGGCGCGAGTTAGCTTAGAGAAAATATTTTCTTTGGTTTTCTCCAATCCCTGGTCCAACGTTTCTTTCTTTTTCTTCGAAAATATATCGAATAATCCCATGAAGTATAAATATTTAAACGATTAGTTAGCTATTGGCTGTTGGCCTTTAGCTGTTGGCTTTGCGCGGAACCGGTCAAGAGTAGTATGGCTACGATGAATGTTCATAGCAACGCCTATACTCCGCCAATAGCCAATTCACCTGCAAATCTACTAAATAGTAAATAAAAAACTTCCCTACAAATTCTTGCAGGGAAGTTTTTACATATTTTTAACGGATTTATTTTTTAAAAAAATCTTGTACTTGATCGTTCAGAACCATTTCTTCTTTGAAAGAATAAGCTCCTGTTTTTTCAGACTTCACCATTTTTATTACTTTCGTGTGGCTACGTCCGGTAGTTGTAGTTTTATCGCGGAATCCTGCGACTGCTTTCTTTGCCATAATTTAGTCCTTTCTCTATTTAATTTCTTTATGAACGGTCATTTTCTTCAAAACGGGATTGTATTTTTTAATCTCCAATCTTTCCGTTGTATTCTTTCTGTTCTTCGTAGTAATGTATCTCGAAGTTCCGGGCATTCCGCTTTCTTTGTGTTCGGTACATTCTAAAATTACCTGAACCCTGTTTCCTTTTGCTTTTTTCGACATTGTACTTTCCTCCTACTTAATTAAGCGTTTAAATACCCTTTTTCTGCAGCTCTTTTCAAAGCGGCATCCAATCCTATTTTATTAACAGTACGTAAACCCGAAGCGGAAATTTTCAAGCTAACCCAGCAATCTTCTTCCACCCAGTAAAATTTCTTCGTGAATAGGTTCACGTTGAATTTACGTTTCGTTTTTCTGTTGGAGTGAGAAACGTTGTTTCCAACCATCGCTCTCTTTCCTGTTATTTGACAAATCTTAGACATTGCTATATTGTATATTTTATTGATTCCTATGAATTTTCAATTGTATTCCGACAAATCAGGGCGCAAAATTAATCATAAAAAATGTATCTACCAAAAGAAATGGCAAATAATTTTTCCTAAAAAGCAATATCGGATTTTATTTGCTGAGATTAAAAATACCGCTCAATTCATTGTGCAACTCGTTCAGGTAAAACAGCGTACTCTTCTGCGTGTTTGTCCTGAACTCTTTGTCGCCCCCCGATACGGCAGAAATGGCTGTGTTGGTAATGGTTTCTTCGGCCGTAAAGGTTTTCGGGAAAAACGCCGCGTTTCCCGATTGGCTGTTCTGGTAACTAATATCCCTTACCACAAGCATGCATCCGGCGTTGGTAATGGTAGCGTCGAACCGGTAATTCATGATCGTTTTTTCGCGCACGCCGCTACTGTTTTGCGGCAGCAAAAGTTCAACTTTCGAGCCCACGGTTATGCTGCGCGCCTTATCATCGAAGCGGATACCCGACAACAGCGGATTTCCGGCATAATTGTCTTTTCCCCACTTGTACAACAGGGCGTATCGCTGATCGGGAGAAAGGTCCTGATCGATATGTATAAATTGCTGAAACACTACTTTTCCGTTCACCACCGGAACCGATGTGAACGCCGATTGGGCTTTTACCTGAATAAACACCGAAGCAAGTATTAATACCGTAAAAATAATCCTTTTCATAACTTTAGTTTTAGTTTTTCGCGTAAAATTTTTATTTTACACCATACTATATGACTACAAACTTACGGAAAAGATTAATCAGCGACAAGTACATTGCAGAAAAATTCTCCATTTTATTTTATTTATCACTTAAAAACCATTACTTTTGCAACTCGAAATTTGATAATATTATTTTTTGAATAAAAATGTCTCAGAAACATCAGGAAAATAAGGCCGACAAAGGTTTTGAAAATATCGAAGAAGCGTTGACTTCATCGGAACGTTTTATCGAAAAAAATCAGAAGACCATTTTGATAGTATTGGCCGCAATTGTTGTGATTGTAGGCGGAATTATTGCTTACAACTACTTGTACAAAAATCCGCGCAACGAAAAAGCACAGGCAGCCCTATATAAAGGTGAACGGTATTTTCAGAACCAGCAAGACTCCATTGCTTTGTTCGGAAACGGAAACGATTATATCGGCTTCGAGAACATCATCCGGGAATTCAGCGGCACAAAAACCGCCGATTTGGCACGCGCTTACGCCGGAATAAGCCACAGCCGATTGGGCAACAACGAGCAAGCGTTGGATTACCTGAACAAATTCAACGGCGGCGATTTTTTAATCACACCGGCAGTAATGGGAGCGGTAGGCGATGTTTACATGAACATGGGAAATACCGAAAAAGCCATTTCGCAATTCAACAGCGCCGCGCGAAAAGCCAACGACGAAATGTTAAGCCCCATTTATTACAACAAAGTGGGATTGGCTTACCTGTCTGCCAAAAACTTCGACAAGGCCATAGAAACTTTCCAGATGATAAAAGACAGGTACATCAACTCGCCTCAGGGACAGGAAGCCGACAAATACATAAAAGCCGCCCAGCTTCAACAATCAGGAAACTAATTCAAATCATGGCTACCGAATTACAAAACTTGTCGTTATACGACCCAAATTCCACACCCCAGGGTGAAGGAAAAAGAATCGGCATTGTGGTTTCGGAATGGAACAGGCCCGTTACCGGAAACTTGCTGAATGGCGCGGTTACCACCTTGCAACGATTCGGCGTTAGGCAAGAAGATATTGTTGTGGAGCACGTTCCCGGAAGTTTTGAACTAACCTACGGCGCAAAAAAGCTGATAGAGAAAATGAATCTCGACAGCGTAATCGTTATCGGATGCGTTATTCAGGGCGAAACGCCGCACTTTACGTTTGTTTGCGAAAGTGTTACGCAAGGCGTTACCGATTTGAATCTCCAACACGACATCCCCGTAATTTTCGGATTGCTGACAACCAACACGTTGGAACAAGCGAAAGCTCGCTCCGGTGGCAGACACGGCAACAAAGGCGATGAAGCCGCCATAACAGCGTTAAAAATGATTGCGCTGAACGAAAAATACAGATAAAAGTATTATCTTTGCACTCCAATTCTAAAACCGGTAATTAGTAATTGGCAATTATGCATTCTTAATTAATTCAGGGGCAGTTACCAAAGTGGCCAACTGGGGCTGACTGTAACTCAGCTGTCTTTCGACTTCGGAGGTTCGAATCCTTCACTGCCCACAACACCATTTACGATTGCCGATTTCGGATTTACGATTAAAAATCGTACTTCGTAAATCTAAAATTGTAAATTAGTTTGCGGAAGTAGCTCAGTTGATAGAGCATTAGCCTTCCAAGCTGAGGGTCGCGG
>JAUNRY010000206.1 GCA_030539475.1 Bacteroidia bacterium
GCGTTGGAAAACCAGTAACGTTTCGCAACATTCCACCTGAAACTGTTTTTCTCTATTTTTTTATTTTTCTTATAAACCGCGGTAATTTCTGCAAAGATATTGTTTTTACCGCAAACCTCACGTACGGAAAGATTACCGTCGCCCCGCAACACAACGGTTTCCTGTCCTACTTTTTCAATTCTGTGCACAACGTATTTGTTTTCCGTTGTTTTTGCCAGCACTATGTTCCCTTTTTCGAGGGAGTTTTCGCTCAACCCACGCAGTTCAATTTCATCGGAAAACGGATGAATAAAAGGCAGCATGCTGTTCCCTTTCACCGGTATTTTTACGGTGTTGCCCAAATTTATCTCTTCTGTAATGTGTGAAAAGAAAATTTCGTTTGGAATAATCAAAGATTCCATTTTACGGCAATAATGCGTTGGTTAGCGACACGGCTTCATAATCGGGGCGGCAATCGAGGCGATAAACAGGCACACGCTGTAATATTTCAGAAAACGGCGTATAGTTAGACAAAATATCCGATATAATTACTTTATCCGGAGTTTCTATGCCGAAAAGATGCCCGCCAACGCTGTAAATAAGTTTTTTATCCATACCGCAAAGATAGAATTTTTTGTTTAACGTGAGTTAAGTATAAAGAACAATATTTTTCTTTAATGGCGGTTGGATGAACAAAGCGTTTTATCTTGTCGCCTGCCGGTTGTGCTGTTTTTCTTTCATTTTTATTTTTCTCCCACACTTCTTTTGTATATCTTTGCCCCCGAAATGTTGGTGTTACAGGTTCCAATATTGGCTTCGGAACTTGTAATGAAAAGGGAATCAGGTGAAAATCCTGAACAGACCCGCTGCTGTAAACTTCGTTTACGTGCTGAACAAATCCTATTGCCACTGAGGCTCCGCCCACCCACGAGTTGCAAACTCGCGCAAGCGGAAAAAAGCCTCGGGAAGGCGTTCAGGCCACGGAAGTAAGTCAGAAGACCTGCCACTGTTTCACAATTGTTAATGGCTTTCGGGAAATAAAGCTTGAAAACGACTCGCGAACAAATCTTATCTTATTTTTACGCGCTTCATTTTCAGAATGCTTTGCCGGAATTTCAATTCGGTATAAGATGAATGTATGTAGAAAATTTGCAAGTATTGCCATCGTTGTTATCTGGACATCGCTGCTTCCGGTATGGGCGCAAACCAGCCTCGACAGTTTGCAGCATTTGCCCGAAGTGGTGGTAACCGAAAGGTACGCAGATCGCGAAATCCGCTCCACAGCGCCCATGCAAATACTTTCGGGCAAGGCCATCAGAAATTTGAACGTGCTGCAAGTTTCAGACGCGGTGAAGCACTTTTCGGGCGTGGCGGTTAAAGATTACGGCGGTATAGGCGGATTAAAAACCGTATCGGTACGAAGTCTGGGAGCCGCCCACACAGCGGTGAACTACAACGGCATTGCCGTTACCGATGTGCAGACCGGACAAATTGATATTGGACGGTTTTCGCTCGATAACGTGGAAAACATTTCGCTGCTTAGCGGACAAACCGACCGCATTTTTCAACCGGCACGAGCTTTTGCATCGGCTTCCACACTCAATATAACCACCTCGGCGCCCTCGTTTGCTGACGCAAAAAAAACAAACGGACGCGTTTCTGTTAAAGGCGGTTCCTTTGGGTTGTTCAATCCGGCGTTGAACATAAACGCGCGTGTATCGGAAAAAATGTCGGCTACGTTTAGCAGCGAGTGGATGTCGGCAAACGGGAGCTATCCTTATGTTTTGCATTACGGCGCTTCCGGCATCGACAGTTCATCGGTAGAGAAACGCGAAAATACCGATGTGCAAAACCTGCGGTTGGAGTCGGCTCTCTTTGTGCGGTTTTCCGAACAAAGCCGGGGAAATATCCGCCTGTATTACTTCCAATCGGAACGCGGCTTGCCGGGCGCAACCATTTTTTACAATACCGAAAATTTCTCGAAACAACGGCTGTGGGACAGGACATTTTTCACGCAAGCGCATTTCGAACACACCTTTTCGCCCAAATGGGCGGTGCAGGCAAACGCCAAACACAACCGCGGATACTTGCGTTATTTAGACCCCACTTTTTTGGGTGCGGAAGGAAAAATAGAAGATATTTTTAACCAATCCGAAACCTACGGTTCGCTGTCGGCGCTTTACAGAGCGTTTGAAAAGTTATCGTTTTCGGCATCTACCGACTTTTCGGCCAACACCATGCACGCCAACCGAAACAATTTTGCCACGCCCACCCGGCTCACAGCACAATCGGTTGTAGCCGCTAAATGGGTGAGCAACCAATTATTGTCCACAGCGAGTTTGCTTTACACGCAAACTTTCGAATCGACACGAAACGGCGAACCCGCCGAAAACCGCACCAAATTTTCGCCCTACGTCAGCGTATCGGTAAAGCCGTTTTCCGACGTAGATTTCAGATTCAGGGCATTTTATAAAAACAGCTTCCGGCTGCCCACTTTCAACGATTTGTATTACCCCGCCATCGGAATGCGCCAACTGCTTCCCGAAGACGCCAATCAATTCAACGCGGGCGCAACTTTCGGCACATCCATCGGCAACGCCGTTCCGCTACTCACGTTGTCGGCAGACGCGTATCAAAATCGCATCAAAAACAAAATAGTGGCCTACCCCACCGGAAACCTGCATCAGTGGACGATGATGAACTTGGGCGCCGTGAAAATAAACGGATTGGATGTTTCGGCAGAAGGCATCATCAAGCTGCAAAACACAGGGAATCTTGTGGTGGGAGCCACCTATACCCTGCAACGGGCAATGGACGTTACCGACTCCGAAAAAATCACCTACAAACATCAGCTGCCCTATACCCCCAAACATTCCGGATCGGCGCGGGCAACGCTTGAAACATCCTGGTTTCATGTGGCGTATGCCGTGTTGTGGTCGGGCCAGCGTTTTTCGAACAGATACAACGGCAACGAGTTCAGGATGAGCGGATATAGCGACCACAGCGTATCGGTGGCGAAAAGCCTGAACACGCGTTTCGGGAAAGCAGACTTGAGCGTGGAAGCGCTGAATCTTGCCGGAAAGAATTACGAAATAGTTCGAAACTATCCTATGCCGGGACGCTCTTTCAGGGCAAATTTATCGTTGAACTTTTAATTATTTTAAATACAAACTAAAATGAAAAAACTATTTATTTATTTTTTGGCTCTCGCAGCCTTCTTTTTCACGGCTTGTGAAGACGACAAACCCATCAAGGAAGAAACCCCCAAGGGAGAAGCGGAACTTTTGATTCTCAGCGAAGGCAGCTGGAACGGAAACAACAGTACGCTCGCGCGTTACAATGTAGAAACCAAGGAACTGGACAAAGATTATTTCAACACCATCAACAAACGCGGATTGGGCGATACCGGAAACGATATGTTGAAGTACGGTTCCAAAATCTATATTGTAATGAACGTTTCGAGCACCATTGAAGTAATTGACACCAAGAACGGAAAATCGTTGCGTCAGATTCCGATGAAGACCACCGACGGCAACTCAAAACAACCCCGCCGAATTGCGGCACACAATGGCAAAGTGTATGTAACGTCGTTCGACGACACGGTTACAAAAATCGACACCGCCACTTACAACATCGATGCCACCCTCACCGTAGGTCAAGAGCCCGAAGGCATTTGGGTGAAAGGCAACAAACTGTACGTATCCAATTCGGGCGGATTAAGCGGATACGCCAACACGGTTTCTGTTATCAATATTGCCACGTTTAAAGAAGAATCGAAAGTGGAAGTTGGGGTGAATCCCGGAACGATCCAAGGCGACAGCGAAGGCGATATTTATGTGTGGTCGGGAGGAAATTACGCCGACATTTCCCCCTCTTTTCAGCGAATAGACGCCGCTGCCGGAAAAGTGGAAACAGTGGCGGACGTTGACTCTCCGGCCGGATTTACTATTTCGAACGACAAAGCCTACATTATTAGCGGCTCTTACGGATCGCCCTACAAACTGATGGTGTATGACTGCAAAACCGAAAAGGTAATTACCGAAAACTTTGTTACGGACAACACACAAATAGGTATTATTTATCATGTTTCGGTAGATGATGTTTCGGGCGACGTTTTTATCAGCGAAACCGATTACAGCGTTCCCGGAAACGTACACTGCTTCGATAAAAACGGCAAGTTGAAGTACTCCTTAAACGCCGTTGGGATAAACCCCAAGGTGGTTGAGGTATTACCCTAAAAATGCGGCCGTAGAAATCCGCATTCTCTACTCAATTTATTATTTTGGTTGAAAAGGCATTCCGGGCAATCGGGGTGCTTTTT
>JAUNRY010000207.1 GCA_030539475.1 Bacteroidia bacterium
TTTTGAGAATTCTTTACCGGTTTCCGTGTTCCACCCAAACAAGTCGGGTTAAATCGTAACCCAACGATTCTGCTGTTTGCAGGTATTTTTGTTTTATGGATTCCGGCATTTCGGGCGTGCGGGAGAGGAACCAAATGTAATCGGTGTTTTTGCCCACCACAAGCGCGTATTGGTAATCGCCGTCAATTTCGATAATGTTGTAAGGCGAGTAGAACGGGCCGAAGAATGAAACCTTCAACCGCCCCACGTTGGGTGTGGAGATGAATTTGGCTTTGGCATCGGCTTCCTGCCATTTTTCTTTTTTGTAATTGTACCCCCGGTTTACCACTTTAATGCTTCCGTCGTCGTTCAGCGAATAGTGAGCCGTGGTGTTATCGACGTTTTTCTCGAAAAAGAAATCGAAACGGGCAATTTCGTACCATTTGCCCAAATATTTTTCCGGATCGAGGTTTGTTACGGGAACTGCACCTTTGGGCAGCGCGCTGCTGGAGCTTAACAAAAGCGCCGGACCCACTGCCAAGGTGGTTCCGGTAAGTAATAAAAGATGGCTTTTTTTCATAGGTTGAATACTATTGATGTACTGTTTTAACAAATCGGCAGGAGCGATTGTTCCGAAACAGCATCCGCAGGGTTTTATTTCCTCAAAATCTTTTCCATTGCCTTGCCCTTCGCCAATTCATCGATCAGTTTGTCCAAATAACGAATCTTTTGCATCAGTCCGTCTTCGATATCTTCCACCCGATAACCGCAGATAACGCCGGTAATTTTTGACGTGTTTTCATTCATCTGCGGCGCTTGCGCGAAAAAGGTTTCGAAATCGGCGCCGGTATCAAGTTGCTCACGCAATTGGGTTTCGTTGTATCCCGTGAGCCAATAAATAATTTCATCGACTTCCTGTTTGGTGCGCCCCTTTTTCTCCGCTTTCTGAATATACAACGGGTAAACCGTTGCAAAAGGCATCTTGAATATTTTTTGGTTTTGCATATTGTTGTTATCTAAATCAACAGATTCCTCCTGTCGTAGGAATGATAAATGTCATTTCCAATCGCAGCAATGCCGTTTCAACCTATTGCTTTGCATTTGGGGAATTTTTCCTCACTTTACCGAATCCCTTACCGGATGCAGATTTTAGAAGTTTCAATCGCTTACTTTTGGCAAATCAATCTTCATTTATACATATCTACCTATCTTAAGAGGCTCAGCGCCTCTTTTTTTATTTCTTCGAGATTCGATACAGCCTTCCTTCATCGGTTACGGCATACAGCGCGCCGTCGTTGCCCATTCCTACATCGCGAAAACGTTGGTTTTCATTGGCAAGCAGCCGCTCTTCGCCAACCACTTTGTTGTCTTTCAGCACAATTCTTGCAATGTGCTTGCTGTTGAGCCCGCCTATAAACAGGTTGTTTTCCCATTCAGGTATAGCGTTGGACGCGTAAAAGGCCATACCGCTGGGCGATAAAACCGGATCCCAATAATACACCGGCTGCTCCATTCCTTCTTGTTGCGTGGCGCCGCCGCTGATGATTTGCCCGTTGTACTCGATGCCGTAGGTAATGGCCGCCCATCCGTAATTCTTTCCGGGCTTCACGAGGTTGAGTTCATCGCCTCCGCGCGGGCCCATTTCGCTGAGCCACAGCTCGCCCGTTGCGGGATGGATGTCCAGTCCCTGCGCGTTTCTGTGCCCGTAGGAGTAAATTTCGGGCAAAGCCCCGTCTGTGTTGATGAACGGGTTTCCTTCAACGGGTTTGCCGTCGGGGGTGATGTGGATTACTTTTCCGTAGCCGTTGTCGAGAAGTTGCGCCTTGGGGCGTGTTTCCAGATCGGAACGCTCGCCGGTGGAAACAAAGATGTTGCCGTTCTTATCGAAAACGATGCGGCTGCCGAAGTGCATACTGTTGTCGTAATAGGGAACGGCGCGGAAAATTACCTGAAAGTCTTCTATTTTGGTTTCATCGGCCGAGAGTTTTCCTTTTCCCACCGCCGTGAGTGAGCCTTGCGAGGTGCGCTCGGCAAACGTGAAATAGAGCATACGGCTGGATTCGAAGTCGGGCGCGGGTTTCACGTCCAGCAATCCGCCCTGGCGGCGGTCGTCAACCGACGGAAATCCGGTTATTTCTTCGCTCAACTGTCCCTCGGTGGTGGCAATGCGCATGGTTCCGGCTTTTTGGGTGATGGCCAAACGGCCGTCGGGGAGCGCGGTAACCGCCCACGGCGCGGTTAAGTCGGAAGAAATAACTTTCACGTCGTAAGCCGTTTCCGTTTTCACGCCGGCAATGCGGGTTTGCCCTTCAAAAGCGGGTTTGTAATCGGTGTTGGCTTGCCGGTCTTCTACCGGTGGGAGCGTTCCTGTTTCGGGGCCTTGCTCTGTGGGGGGAGTTGAATCATCGTTGCTGTTCGATTTTTGTTCGACGCATGATGCCGATACAAAAAACAGGCTGAATAAGACTATGGCTGCAAATTTTACATGTTTCATTTTTAGTGATTTTTATATGTTGAGATTGTTTTGAATGAGCGGTTTATGTTCTCGGGTCGAAAAACGGGTAATCTTTTACGGCAAGAAATTCGTTATCGAGCAAACTTTTTTCTTTCCGGGATAACGGGCTGTCCAGAATTTGCGCGATGTTGTCAACGCAGAACGAGAAATTCCGGAAATCTCCCGGAGGGATAATCGCGTCGGCTCCCGATTGAAAGGTGAATTTCAGCGCGGCGATGCCCAGTTCGCGATTTTCCACATCGATGGGTTTAACCCACGATTTCTGGTAGCGCGAATCTTGTTTCTCGTTTTCCAGCCATCGGCGGTGCACCAATCCTTTTATGGCCAGCACGCCCATTCCCTGCCGCCTTGCTTCGTTCACGGCGCCGGTTCCCCATCCGTCTAATTTTATCATTTGCCAGTTGGTGGGAAACATGATGGTATCGAAATCGTACATCGACATGGCGCGGATGGCCTGCTCCTGCGAGTGCGCCGAGAAGCCTGCTTTGCGGATGCGCCCGCGCTGTTTTTCTTTTTCAATCATTTCCATAACGCCGTTGGGCGCGAATGCCCGGTCAACGTCTTCGGCCGAAGAAATGGCGTGTAGTTGATACACGTCGAAATAATCGGTATGCAGCAGCTCAAGGGATTTTTCGAACTCTTTTTCGGCTTCTTCGCGCGAGCGCTGCGTGGTTTTGCAGGCGAGAAAATTGTTTTTGCGGAATGGTTTCAGCGAAAGGCCGAGTTTTTCTTCGGCATCGCCGTAGCTGGGCGCCACATCAAAATAGTTGATTCCCCGGTCGATAGCCCAAGCCACGTAGTTGTCCGACGCCTTTTGCCCGTCTTGCATGGATACAATTCCACCGTAGATAACGGGATAAACTTCGAACCCGGTTTTTCCGAGTTTCTTTTTCAAGGTTTTGGGTTTTCTTTCTTCTGCGGCCGGGTTTGCAAACGGGGTGGAAACCGCTCCCGATGCGCCGATAGCAACCGCTCCCGCGATGCTCTTTCTAATAAATTCTCGCTTATCCATGCTTTTTCTGTTTTGTAATGTAACAATCTAATTTACAGAATGGTTTAACGCATTTAGTTAAAATGTGAGATATGGCGTATATTTAGCGGAAATTTTCCATCATTGATTTTATTAATTTTTGGGGCGGCATTTCGGGGACAATCATCCTTTTTACGGTTTGAAGCGGATATACCGAATCGCGTTTGGACATCAGGATGAACGACAAATCGAAATGCTGGGCGAGTTCTTCAGCGGCATTGCGATTGTACACGCCGTTTGGGTACGCCCAGTATTGCACGGGTTGCCCGATGATTTCTTCCAGTTTCTTTTTCGGTTCGATGACTTGTTTCGCCCACGCAGCCGAATCGGTGTATTTGGTGGCCATCACGTGGTCCCAACTGTGCAGCCCGACGGTGTGCCCGCGCTTAGCCATTTCGGCGATTTGCCCGGTGGACATATAGCCTTTTTTGTTGTAGGTAACCGTCATAATGAAGAATGTGCCGCGGAAATTGCGCTTTTCCAATTCGGGAGCGGCAATCTCGATGTGCTCGATGCGCGAATCGTCGAACGTGATTACAACCGGTTTTTCGGGCAAGGGTTTGTTGTGGAGCAGGTAATCGTGCAACGCATCGGGTAGGACAGAGTTGTATCCGCTGTCGGCCAGCACCTGCAAATGCGAAGCAAACGTTTCGGGCGAAACGGAATAGGCATCGTTTCGTCCGTTCGCAATGCGGTGATAGCAGAGGATTGGGATTTCGGGTTTGGCGAGGATTTGTTGGGGAGAGTTGGGAGTTATTTCTTGCT
>JAUNRY010000208.1:0-2588 GCA_030539475.1 Bacteroidia bacterium
GCCACACGGAATACGAAGCCTACAAAGCGCAGCGCGAAGCCACGCCCGAAGACATAAAAGCATCGGTTCCCATCATCAAAAAGATTTTGGAAGCATACAATATTCCTGTTTTGGAAAAAGAAGGCTATGAAGCCGACGATGTAATAGGAACCATTGCAAAACGTGCCGACAAAGACAAATTCGATGTGTTTATGATGACCCCCGATAAAGATTACGGACAGTTGGCAGAACCGCATATTTTCATTTACAAGCCCAAATACGGCAGCAACGATTTCGATGTGCTGGACGACCGGAAAGTGATGGAAAAATACAGCTTGGCGCATCCGTGCCAAATGATTGATTTGTTGGGATTGATGGGCGACAAGGCCGATAATATTCCCGGATGCCCGGGGGTGGGGGAGAAGACTGCCCAAAAATTATTGGAAGATTTCGGCTCCATCGAAAACCTGCTGCAAAATACACACCAGCTAAAAGGCGCGTTGAAAACAAAAATCGAAGGAAACAAAGAACAAATCCTCTTTTCCAAATTTCTGGCAACCATCAAAATAGATGTTCCCATAGAAGTGGATATCGACAACCTGAAAAGACGGGAACTCAACGAGAGGGCGCTTCAGGAAATTTTTGAAGAACTGGAATTCAGAACATTGATTAACCGGGTGCTGAAAATTGAAACGCCAAAGCCGGTAGATAAACAACCCGTTCAAGGCGATTTATTCAGCGGATTCGGCGATGCTGCCGAAGAAGAATCCGTACAACCCACCCTGTTTTCCGGCAATTTTTCAGACATCAACTCAACAAAGCATACTTACAAATTGGTAGAATCGGAAAATGAATGTATCGAACTGAACAAAAAACTCTGCGCTCAGAAATCGGTTTGTTTCGATACGGAAACTACCGACGTTGACCCGCTGCTGAGCCAGCTGGTAGGGCTTTCGTTTGCTTACAACGAAGGCGAAGCATTTTACGTGCCCGTTTCCGAAAACCGGGAAGAAGCGCAAAAACAGGTGGATATTTTCCGTCCGTTTTTCGAAAACGAGCATATCGAAAAAGTAGGGCAGAACCTCAAATACGATATCTTGGCGCTCCGAAATTACGGCATCGAAGTTCGCGGAAAACTATTCGATACAATGATTGCTCATTACCTGTTGAATCCCGAACTCCGCCACGGAATGGATTATATGGCCGAAACGTACCTGAAATACAAAACCATTCACATCGAAGAACTTATCGGCCCGAAAGGCAAAAATCAGAAATCGATGCGCGATGTGGACAAATCCATCGTTCTCGACTACGCCGCCGAAGACGCGGACATCACGCTGAAACTGAAAAATATTCTGCAAGAAGAAATCAAACGAAACAACTTTGAGCATCTTTTCCACGAAGTTGAATCGCCGTTAATTTACGTACTTGCCGATATGGAGTGGACGGGCGTCCGGCTCGATTTAAATGCCCTGGCTCAACTTTCGGAAGAATTAACTGCCGAGCTGCAGCAAATTGAAACGGAAATTATCGACATCGCGGGTGAAAATTTCAACGTAAATTCGCCCAAACAAATAGGTGAAATTCTGTTCGATAAAATGAAAATTGTTGAGAAAGCCAAAAAAACCCGAACCGGACAATACAGCACCAACGAAGACGAGTTGCAGAAGTTGCGCAACAAGCATCCCATCATTGAGAAAATACTGGAGCAACGCGGATTAAAAAAACTGCTGGGAACCTACATCGATGCTTTTCCCTTGCTCGTAAATCCACGAACGGGGAAAGTACATACATCGTTCAACCAAACCGTTGCGGCAACAGGACGATTGAGCAGCACGAACCCCAACCTGCAAAACATTCCCATTCGCGACGAGCGCGGAAAAGAAATGCGGCGCGTTTTCATCCCCGATGAAGGCTGCACGTTCCTCTCGGCCGACTATTCGCAAATAGAACTCCGCATTATGGCGCACCTGAGCGAAGATAAAAATATGCTGGACGCATTCAATAAAGGCCAGGATATTCACGCCGCTACTGCCGCCAAAATCAACCATATTCCCATTGAAGAAGCCACGCCCGATATGCGCCGCAAGGCAAAAACCGCCAATTTCGGCATCATTTACGGCATCTCGGTGTTCGGCCTGTCGGAACGGCTGAATATTCCGCGCGCGGAAGCCAAGGAGCTTATCGACGGCTATTTTGCCACCTATCCCGACGTGAAACGCTATATGGACGACAGCATTGCCAAAGCGCGCGAAAACGGCTACGTGGAGACGCTGCTGGGACGCAAACGATTCTTGGCGGATATCGGCTCCAAGAACGCCATCGTGCGCGGATACGCGGAAAGAAACGCCATAAACGCGCCCATTCAGGGAAGCGCCGCCGATATCATAAAAGTGGCGATGATTCGCATTTTTAATCGGTTGAACGCCGAAAAACTGCAATCGAAAATGATTCTTCAGGTACACGACGAACTCAATTTCAATGTCCCGGTGAACGAACTGGAAACGGTGAAAAAAATCGTTGTGGAAGAAATGGAAAATGCCTATACACTTCGTGTTCCGCTGAAAACGGATTGTGGAGTGGGGGAGAATTGGCTGGAAGCGCATTGA
>JAUNRY010000208.1:2688-4271 GCA_030539475.1 Bacteroidia bacterium
TCGTTTTTGGCGGCAACGATTCTCCCGTTTAGCTCCGAAGTGGTTTTCGCCGCCCTTATCGCCGCGGGAATGGACGTGTGGAGTTGCATTGCGTATGCCACCGCGGGAAACGCGGCCGGCGGTGCAACCTGCTATTATATGGGGCGGCTGGGCAAGGTGCAATGGCTGGAAAAATGGTTCAAAATCCGCCGCGATAAAATCGATAAAATGATTGCGTGGCTTCACGGAAAAGGCGCTGTGATGGGCTTTTTCGGATTTCTTCCCGCCGTAGGCGATATTATGTTGGTGGCATTGGGTTTTATGCGGGCAAACGTGCCGGTGGTGATGGTGTCGATGACTATCGGGAAATTTTTGCGGTATGTGCTTATCGGGTTTGGAATGGATAGGATTTTGGGGATTTTTTGATGGGAATCTCATTATTTGAAAGCGTAATCGGAAAATAAGGCGTAAATTTCCGATTATAATCAGAAATTTCGGCGTAAATTCAAGAACAGTGTTAATTTATGAAAACAAACATTCTCAACAATATCTGCTACACGCAGCTCGTTTACAAAAGGATAAACAAGAAACTCGGTACGAATTATTGCGAAAAGCAAATCGAAAAGTTGTTGTACGATGCGATAGAACAAACCGATGAAGAGTTTTTCGAAAAAATCGGGAAGAATTTTTATATTTCAAACAGGGAAAACAAAATAAGAATAACAATCAACTCAAACACTTTCAGAGTAATAACTGTTGATAAAATAAAGATACCTCGATTGGATGATATGGAATTATCGCCAATTGTTAAATCATTAATGGGTTCTGCAAAAGTGCCAAAAGATTTTGATTTTGACTACAAAAAATTTAAAATAAAGCGATTAGAAGAAAAATACTACAATCATTAAAAAAATTAGTATTATGTCCACCATTCTTTTTCACGAAATAGTTTACGGCCCCATTCACAGCCGCAGAATGGGCTCATCGTTAGGAGTAAACCTGTTGCCTTACGACGGTAAACTCTGCTCATTCGATTGCATTTATTGCGAATGCGGTTTCAACAAAGATTTTCGCACGCGCACGAAATTGCCCGACCGCGAAAACGTACGTGCCGCCATGGAAGACAAACTGCAATCGTTGCGTAACGAAGGCATAAAACTCGATGTCATCACTTTTGCCGGAAACGGTGAACCCACGATGCATCCCGAATTTGAAGGCGTTATTGACGATACTATTTCGTTGCGAAATAAATTTGCTCCCGAAGCGAAAATCAGCGTGCTCACCAACGGAATGAATGTGGGCAAATCCGCTGTTTTCGCGGCGTTAAAAAAAATAGAGAACCCTATTTTGAAACTCGACTCGGCTTTCGACGACACCGTTCGGTTAATCGACCGCCCCAATTCGCCCGAATATTCCGTTGCCAAACAGGTGGAATTGTACAAACGCTTTGGTGGCGATTTCATATTGCAAACAATGTTTCTTCGCGGCGAGTTTGAAGGTAAGCAAATCGACAATACCACGGAAGAAGAAATCTCGGCGTGGTTACAGCTCGTCAGAGAACTCAACCCGCGCGAAGTGATGATTTACACCATCGACCGCGAAAC
>JAUNRY010000010.1 GCA_030539475.1 Bacteroidia bacterium
GAAATGGAGCGCGTTGAACTACAGAAAGGAACAGGCAAAGGGCTTGAACTTCACATGAAAAACTTTATCGATTGTGTGAAAGACCGTAATCTTACTCCAAACGCTGATATAGAAACAGCCGGAAATACTGCACGTGTCGCTCATTTGGGGAATGTTGCTTTCAAAACGGGAAGACGGTTATATTGGGACAACGATAAAAAATTGTTCTTAAACGATAAAGAAGCTAATAACCTTTTAAAACCAAACTATCGTAAGCCGTGGATATTTCCTAAAGTGTAGACGTATATAAAAAAGTTGCATCAATTTGTGTTTTTTTAACATTATCGGTGCAACGTTTTTGTATATTTTCCATCTTTAAGATAGAACAAAATCAATTTCCAATGAAAAAGCTATTTTTTTTGATACTTTTGTCCATCCTTTTTTTTGGATGCGACGATAATTATGAAATTACTCATAAATACTCAAGAACTATTTCTCAATCGAAACAATATCCGGTTTATCTGGATATGAGCGAGAATCGGTTATCGTTTGGAATTGCCATTATGTTCAGGTAAGAAATCACTCTCCGCAACCAAAATCTTCATAATATCTTAATATAAACGTAAGCGGTTCGTAACATTCTTTGGGTAGTTTTGCAGCATGAAATTTACAATTATTGAATTTCTGCAAAATGAAAAAAACTGCCTCATCCGTTTTCTTGTTTTTGGTTATCGCTTCATTTTTTGCCGTTAAGGCACAATATGCCGGAATTGGCGTAATATCCGATCTTCATTACACGCATCCGGCGCTGATTGTGGAAAAAGGCAAAGCGCTGGATGATTATTTGCAACGCGACAGAAAACTGTTGCTCGAAAGCGATGCACTGCTCCGAAAATCTGTGGAGAATTTGCTTAGCGAAAACGTAAATATAGTGCTCATTCCCGGCGATTTAACCAAAGACGGCGAGTTGATTAGCCACCGCGGTGTTACCGAATTGTTGCAACCGCTCCGGGAAAAAGGGGTGAAAGTGCTGGTGATTCCCGGAAATCACGACATTGACAATCCCGATGCCGTAAGTTTCCACGGCGATGAAATCAGAAAAGTACAATCGATAACACCTCCTCAATTCAAGGAAATATACAAGGATTTCGGCTACGGAAACGCCATCAGCGCTGATGAGCACTCGTTAAGCTATGTGAGCGAACCGGTTGAGGGTTTGCGGATAATTTGCATTGATGCCTGCAAGTATTACAACAACACGTTTGTTTCGCGTGGCGCTACATCCGATTCATGCGTTACGCACGGGGCCGTAAAACCCGAAACCATGCGCTGGATAAAGACCGAAGCGCAGGTGGCTAAACTGCTCGGAAAACAAGTAATTGCCATGATGCATCACGGGGTAGTGGAGCAATCGTTTATGGATGCCGGATTGAATGTTGTGTTTACCGGGCACTTCCATGCTTCGGACATTGCCAAGATTGAAGATGATAAAGGCAATTACCTGTACGACGTTGAAACCGGCTCAATAGTTACTTATCCATGTCCGTACAGAATTATAAATATCTCCGAAAATCAGTTGCATATAAACACATTGCTGATTGAAGACATAGATTATCCGCTTCCGGCCGGAATGAGTTTTCAGGCATACGCCGAAAAAATGGTCGATGTGGGTTTTAACGAAATGGTGTCGGCGCTCATTCATGAATACCACGAGTCGCTGCCGGCATATTTACCCGGCTGGCTACGGCAAATAGTGCGGATTCCCGATGCGGAAAAATTTACAGACATTGTTCTCTCCAACCTGTCTCCCTCAGCTGTGAAAATGCTGGTAGCCCACTACGGAGGAAACGAAAATCAGGTAGAAAGTGCGCACCGCAATAAAGATGAGATTTTGTTGTCTATCAATAATTTCGTACGCGAACTGTGCCAGGAATCGCTGGGGCGTTTTCCCGGCGGCATCGCGCAAAACCTTATTCTTCGCAGCAACACTTTGAAAAAGACCAAGCTGGCCGTTTCCAGCATTTGGGAAAACGCCGCTCTTTACTCGGATAACTCGATAGACGACTTGAATTATCTCTTAACACTCAACCCCAACCACCCTATAAACAACGGAAACTTTTATGCTAACGAAGAAGTCAACGATGAGGTAAAAGCGAAGTTGTTTCCCGAAAATTCTGATAACGAGGAGGAGCAAAGCGTTTTGCCCGAAAACAAAACTGCCGTTATTAACCGGCAACGAACCTTGGTTACCGAATAAATTTTTTTCATTCTCTCTATATTAAGTGGCCCCTTTGGCCACAGGTTGCAGCCGGCAAGTGATTGTAGGCTGTTTTTTTTGTATTTACGCGGCGGCTCTGAGCAAAGAAAATGCTTTTTCTCAAAATTTCATAAAACGCCTGTAATTTCGCGAAAAAACCGATAGATTTTATACCTTTGTATTCCTTTAAAAAAATAGAATCATTAATGTCGAAGAAAATTAATTCAGCGCTCATTTCGGTATATCACAAAGACGGGTTGGAAGAAATATTGAAATTGCTGAACAGCCTAAATATAAAGTTCATATCCACAGGAGGAACCCAGGATTTTATTCAGTCGCTGGGTTATGAATGCGAATCGGTTGAGGACGTTACCGGTTATCCGTCAATTTTGGGCGGGCGCGTAAAAACGCTGCATCCCAAAGTATTTGGTGGAATTTTATACCGTCGCGATGAAGAATCGGACAGAAAAATTGTAAAGTCATACGATATCCCCTCCATCGATTTGGTAATTGTTGATTTATACCCGTTTGAAGAAACCGTTGCCGGCGATGCTTCGGAAGAAGAAATCATAGAAAAAATAGATATTGGCGGTATCTCGCTTATTCGCGGGGCGGCCAAGAATTTTAAAGACGTCATTATCGTGGCGTCCCGCCAACAGTATAAACCGCTGCTGGATTTATTGCAGGAAAAAGGCGGATTTTCCGGTATGGATGACCGCCGATGGTTCGCCCGCGAAGCGTTCGCCGTTTCATCGGGATACGACTCGGCCATTTTCAATTATTTCGATAAAGAAGAAAACTCCGCTTTACGCGTATCGGCAAACAACGCCAAAACATTGCGCTACGGAGAAAATCCACATCAGAAAGGAGTTTTCTACGGTAATTTCGACGAGGTTTTTGAACAATTGCACGGCAAGGAAATTTCTTACAACAACTTACTCGATATAGATGCAGCCGTATCCCTCATCGCCGATTTCAACGAAACCGCTCTGGCCATACTCAAGCACAACAACGCCTGCGGCATGGCGTGCCGTCCCACGGTAAAAGAAGCCTGGCAAGCCGCGTTGGCAGCCGATCCGGTTTCGGCTTTCGGAGGAATTGTGGTTACCAACCGCGTGGTGGACGCCGAAGCAGCCGAAGCCATAAACGAGATTTTTTTCGAAGTAATTATTGCACCCGATTATACGCCCGAAGCGCTCACAGTTTTGTCTCAAAAGAAAAACAGGATAATCCTCAAACAAAAATCAGCCGCAAGCGCAACAAACAACACGCAAATCCGTTCCTTGCTAAACGGAATATTATTGCAGGACAAAGACACGAGCGTTCATACCAAAAGCGACTTGACGGTGGCAACCACAAAAGCGCCCACCGACGAAGAAACCGAAGATTTGCTGTTTGCCAATATTTTGGTAAAACACACCAAATCCAACGCCATAATTTTGGCGAAAAACAAACAGTTGATTGCCGGCGGAACCGGACAAACATCGCGTGTTGATGCGTTGAACCAAGCCATTGAAAAAGCCGGAACTTTCGGCTTTGAACTGAAAGGCGCCGTGATGGCTTCAGACGCGTTTTTCCCTTTCCCCGATTGTGTGGAAATAGCGCACAAAGCAGGAATAACGGCAGTAATACAACCCGGCGGTTCAGTTAAAGACAGCGAATCCGTTGCCTATTGCAACAAAAACGGATTGGCAATGGTAACCACGGGAGTAAGGCATTTTAAACATTAATTTGTTCAAAAAATTAGAAATCAGAAATCAGAAATTAGAAGTTAGAA
The DNA here is from genome assembly GCA_030539475.1 of Bacteroidia bacterium. Taxonomy (GTDB): domain Bacteria; phylum Bacteroidota; class Bacteroidia; order Bacteroidales; family Dysgonomonadaceae; genus Petrimonas. The sequence goes on from JAUNRY010000010.1 coordinate 4,014, forward strand.
GGGGACGGTTAACTGTTTCACCGAACGAACCCGCAACCCGAACCTCGCAACTCGCAACAAACAAAATATATGGGATTATTTTCATTTACACAAGAGTTGGCGATGGACCTTGGAACCGCCAATTCCATCATCGTGAACAACGCGGGAAAAATTTTGTTGGATGAGCCATCTATCGTAGCGCTGGATCGCAAGACCGACAGGATGATTGCGTTGGGCGAGAAAGCCCGTCAGATGCACGGAAAAACACACGAAAATATACAAACCGTAAGGCCGTTGAGAGACGGTGTTATAGCCGATTTTAACGCCGCCGAGCAGATGATTCGCGGAATGATAAAAATGGCTACAAAAAATAAAGGCGGTTTGTTTTCGCCGTCGCTTCGTGTGGTAATTTGCATTCCTTCGGGCAGTACCGAAGTGGAGATTCGCGCCGTTCGCGACTCGGCCGAGCACGCCGGCGGACGCGATGTTTACATGCTCTTTGAGCCCATGGCAGCGGCATTGGGTATTGGCTTGGACGTGGAAATTCCCGAAGGAAACATGATTGTGGACATAGGCGGCGGAACCACCGAAATTGCCGTGATTTCGCTCGGCGGAATTGTATCGAACAAATCGATAAAAATTGCCGGCGACGACCTCACCGAAGACATTATGGACTACATGGGGCGCCAGCACAACATGAAAGTTGGCGAGCGCACAGCCGAACAAATAAAAATAAACGTGGGTTCGGTGCTGACCGAGTTGCAGGATCCGCCGGAAGATTTTGTCGTTCACGGGCCTAACCGCATGACATCGTTGCCCATGGACGTGCCTGTATCTTATCAGGAGGTGGCGCATTGTCTCGAAAAATCGATATCGAAAGTAGATTCGGCCGTGCTCAACGCGCTGGAACAAACTCCGCCGGAACTGTACGCCGATATCGTGCGCAATGGAATTTACCTCACGGGCGGCGGCGCGTTGCTTCGCGGTTTGGACAAGCGTTTGACCGACAAAATTGGAATTCCGTTTAAAGTGGTTGACGACCCGCTGCACGTGGTGGCAAAAGGTACGGGAATAGCGCTGAGAAATATCGATAAGTTCAGCTTCCTGATGCGGTAAAAGGCGAAGAGCAAAGAGCTAACAGCCGGCAGCTAAAATGAAAAATCTTCTCAATTTCATTATCCGAAACAGTCATTGGCTGGTAGCAATTGTGTTGATTGTTATCAGTTTCTATTTGGTGTTTTCGCATAATTCGTATCAGAGAAGCGTGTATCTCACATCGGCCAACAGCGTAACCGGATGGTTTTACGAAACTTCGGGAAAAGCCACATCGTTTCTTCATTTAAGCAGTAACAACAAATTGTTGCTGGAACGCAATGCCCAACTCGAAGAGGAACTCTACGCGCTGAAGTCGTATCTGGCAAACAACCGCGCCGATACATTGGCCTTAAGCGCTTTTGTGAACGACTCCATTCCCGTTTCGCAATTCTCTTTTATTCCCGCCGAGGTAATAAACATAAGTTTTGCCGGCCCTCACAATTTCATGACCATAAACAAGGGAGCCGACCACGGCGTTAAACCCGATATGGGAGTGGTTTCGCAAAGCGGGGTGGTGGGCGTAGTGCTGAATGTGTCAAGAAAATTTTCGGTCATCATTCCCATTATCAACCCAAAATTCAGGCTGAGCGCCCGGCTAAAAAACTCCGATAATACCGGGTCTGTCTCGTGGGACGGAAAAGATATAAATATCGCTCAAATAGGGGAACTTCCCAAACACGAGGTTTTTCAAACGGGCGATACGGTGGTAACCAGTTTCTCGCGGATTTTTCCCAAAGACATTGCCATTGGTTATGTTACGGAACAAACTCTCTCTAAGGACGATAATTTCAATACGTTAAATATGCGAATGGCTACTGATTTTTATTCGGTAAGAGATATTCTCGTTATAGATGACGAGTATTATGAGGAGCAAAAGAAGTTGGAAGAAACGGCAGGTGGTATTTAGTAATTACCAATTCTGATTTCTAATTATCAATTACCAATTGCCGGCAGCCAAAAAACAACAGCCAAATGAAAGCAATTTCCATATTTAAAGAGATTTTATTGTTCGCGATATTGGTGTTGTTGCAAGTATTGTTGTTCAACCGCATCAGTGTTTTCGGGTGGGCGACGCCTATCCTGTACATTTTTTTTCTCATTAAATTACCGTACGGAAGAAACCGGTTTTACGTAATAATTTCCGGTTTTTTGCTGGGGCTCATCATCGATATTTTTCTCAATACACCCGGCATGAACGCCGCCGCTACAACCATTGTGGCTACGCTTCGGGGAGTTATTCTGAATCTTTTTTATCCCAAAAACGAATACGAAAACCTCGTTCCCGGCATTCACGTGTCTGTAGCGGCTTTCATTAAATTTGTGGTTACAATGGTTTTGTTTCATCAGGTATTGCTCTTTTTTATCGAAGCATTTTCGTTTTTCAATCTCACGAGCACGCTCATACGCATTGGAACATCGTCGTTGCTCACCATCGTATTAATTTTGGCATTGGATTCATTATTGTTCCGAAAAGAAAAAATAAGCAATTAACAAATCAATAATCAGGCGTTTCGCAGGCCGTCTGATAGCTGACGTTTAAAAGTCTAAAAAATGGCAGACACTCATAAACCATACGCGAAAAGAAAACGTATTATAGCATTCATTGTTGTGATAATGGTATTGGTGTATGCAGCACAATTGTTTAACCTGCAGATTCTTAGTCCGCAATACAGAAATTATGCCGACAGCAACGCTTTTTTCAGAAAAACGCTGTATCCGGCTCGCGGTTCCATTTACGACAGAAACGGCGAATTGGTTGTTTATAATCAACCCACGTACGATGTGATGATGGTGGTGCGTGAAATGAGGCAGTTTGATACGCTCGATTTCTGCCACACGCTGAATATAGATATGGAACAATTTCACCAGTTGAACGACGACATGCGCGACCGCCGAAAAAATCCGGGTTATTCGTCCTATACACCGCAGCGGTTCATGTCGCAACTCGATGTTGAAGAATACGGATTATTGCAGGAAAAACTCTACAAATTTCCCGGAATTTACATACAAAACCGTACGGAACGCCAGTATAAATATCCCAATATGGGATTGATTCTGGGTTATGTTGCCGAAGTGGACAGAAACAAAATGGCTGCCGATCCTTATTATGCGCGGGGCGACTACGTGGGCAAATCGGGGATAGAACTTTCGCACGAAGAAGATTTGCGCGGCGAGAAAGGCGTTGAAGTGCTTTTGCGCGACGCGCACGGGCGTGTTCAGGGAAAATACCGCGACGGCGAGCTTGACAAACCGGCCGTTTCGGGGCGCGATTTAACGCTGGCCATAGATATTGAATTGCAGGCTTACGGCGAGTACCTCATGCAAAATAAGATTGGTTCCATCATCATGATCGAACCCGCAACCGGCGAGATTCTCTGCATGGTGGCGGCGCCGTCTTACGACCCGTCGCTGTTGACCGGAAGAAATTTCAGCCAAAATTACCTGACACTCGAACAAGATCCATACAAGCCGTTACTTAACCGGGCAATTGCCGGCTTGTATCCGCCGGGATCTACCTTCAAGCCCACGCAGGGGCTCATATTTCTGCAGGAAGGAACCATAACGCCGGAAACCCGATACAGTTGCTACGGCGGTTATCCCCCGCTGGGCGGGCGTACCCGAAGCCACGGCCACGCTTCGCCCACGGCGTTGCAATACGCGCTTACCACATCGTGCAATTCGTTTTTCTGCTACGGTTTAAACGCCATGTTAAGCAACCGCACCAAATACAGCAGCACCATCGACGCTTTTCAAATTTGGACCAGACACATGGTTGACTTGGGTTTCGGCTACAAAACCGATGTTGATCTGCCTTCGGAAAGAGGAGGATTTATTCCCAACAGCCGATATTATTCAAACGCTTTTAAACACGACAGGTGGAGCGCCCACAACATTATTTCCATTGCCATCGGGCAGGGCGAAATTCTGAGCACTCCGCTTCAACTGGCTAATTTCACGGCCATTATCGCCAATCGCGGGCATTACTATAAACCGCACGTGGTGAAAGCGCGCAAAGGCACAGCCTTGGATACGCTTTTCACCAATCGCAGGGAATCCAATATCGATCGAGCCCACTTTGAACTGACAGTTGAGGGAATGGCCGACGCCGTAACCCGGGGCACTTGCCGGCGGATAAACATGGAACCGCACCTAACCGTTTGCGGAAAAACCGGAACCGCCGAAAACCCGCACGGCGACGACCACTCGCTGTTTGTTGGCTTTGCGCCCAAAGACGATCCCAAAGTGGCCATTGCCGTGGTGGTTGAAAACGGAGGCTTCGGAGCTACCAACGCCGTTCCCATTGCACGATTGATGATGCAAAAATACCTCATGGATGAAATTATGCCGCAGGATCAGTTTTTGGAAAAGACCATAGCCAGCCGGGTTATTTTACCGTATGCGTATAGAAGAAACGCGCCGGTTCAGCGCACGGATTCAGTTGCGAATAATAATTAACAATGTACGGAGGAGTTAGAGAAATACAGGAAAAGGGTCGGGTAGATTGGTTTGCAGTAATCATGTACCTGGTTTTTATCGTGCTGGGATGGTTTAATGTGTACGCGGCAAGTTTCGATCTGGAAAACGCGGTGAGCATGTTCGATCTTTCGGGACGTGCCGGCATGCAACTCGTGTGGATGGGAACATCGCTGGCGCTTGCTTTCTCCTTGCTGAAAATCGATACCGCTTTTTACGAAACCTACGCTTTCGCGGCATATCTGGTAGGTATTGGCCTGTTGGTGATTACGTGGATAGTAGCGCCTGAAATAAACGGTTCCCGTTCGTGGCTGGTAATGGGGCCTGTGCGGTTGCAGCCCGCCGAGTTTATGAAATTCATTATCGCCCTTACGCTGGCAAAAATTTTCAACGTTTACAATTTCCGGTTAATGGAGCGTAAAAACCTGCTGATAGTGGTTTCGCTTATCTTGGTTCCGCTGCTTTTGGTTATCCTTCAAAGCGAAACCGGAACGGCGCTGGTTTATCTCGCATTTATTTTTGTTCTGTACCGCGAGGGGTTGCCGGGCGGAATTCTTTTTATGGGTGTAGCGGCCATTTTATACTTTGTGCTTGCCATCCGGTTTTCCGATGTTCAGTGGGGAATACTGTCTGTTGGCGAAGTAATTTCCGCGGCGCTTATCATTATTTTTGCCGCAGGCATGGTGTGGAACTATGTGAAACGCCGCGAGGTGAGTTTTATGATTATCGGGTTGGGATTGATTGTTTCGGCCGCGGGGCTGATTTTGCATTTTCTGAAATTACAGGTTGATGCAGGATTACTGGCGCTGATAGCGTTGGGGTTGGTTGCTATCTACTTGGGTTATCTGGCGCTCAGGTTTTGGAAAAAGATTTACCTCTATATTTTGCTTTTTGTGGTGGGGTCGTTCGCCTTTATTGAGTCCAGCGAATACGTTTTTACCGATGTTTTGCAGCCGCACCAGCAAATGCGCATCAAGGTAACGCTGGGTATGGAACAGGATTTACGCGGATCGGGCTATCACGTGGGACAATCGAAAATTGCTATCGGCTCGGGCGGAATGTTCGGAAAAGGTTTTCTCAACGGTACGCAAACAAAGTTGAAATATGTTCCCGAACAAGATACCGATTTTATTTTTTGCACCATAGGCGAAGAATGGGGTTTTGTGGGCTCCACGTTTATTCTGGTGCTTTTCGGTATGTTTATTCTGCGGCTTATCACATTGGCGGAACGCCAGCCTACTACCTTCGGACGCGTGTATGGGTACGGTGTTGCGAGTATATTTCTGTTTCACCTGTTGGTGAATATCGGGATGGTGATTGGCATTATGCCGGTGATTGGCATTCCGCTGCCGTTTTTTAGTTACGGTGGTTCGTCGTTGTGGGGATTTACGATTTTGTTGTTTATTTTCCTGCGAATCGACAAAGGACGGAAAAGAGCATAAAATAATAGGCTGACGCGATAGGTTTCGTTTTCAACGGAATGATAGGTTCCTTATCTTTAGCGATAAAGCCGTGGCAATGGGCATCCGTTTGCTTGCCTGAACCGCCTTTTATAAAAAGCGTTTCAGGCAAAAAGTATCACTTTTGAACATTAGTGCATTTCTTAATGCAAAAAAATATCACTTTTGACTATTACACCCAATTATTCAACCCAACGAAAGAACCGTCATTATTATGTCTGCCAAAATTACGTATTGAGGGGAAGATTGGGGAACTGAGACAATGGCGTCTGGCTGATTATTGGTTTCATGGTTTTTTCAAATTCAACTCCTTTATTCTCTTACAACTCAAACGACGCTTTCACCCCGATTTCCCTGAATTTGGTTTTATGAAACGAACAGAAAATAGCCGCGTTGGCCGTTTTGAAAAAGTTATTGCCAATTCCGTATCCGATTTCGGTATAGGAAACAATGTGAGGTGTGTATAACTGACTTAGGTACAGCCGCTCCCGGTTGATGTAATCCGAAACAAAAGGAACGTTCCGAAGAATAAGGAAAGGGGTTTCGAACATCACGTGCCCTTGCACGTATGTATCGGACGCGTTGTACAAATTGCGGTTGAGCAGGCTGAATGTTCCGCCGATGCCGTCGTCCCAATTATCGGGGAAATTGTTTCGGGCAAAAAACGTGAAATCGGCAAAATATTCGGTGCTCTGGTTGGCAAACCGTCCCGCACCAACGTGGTATTGAAAGGAATTCATCAACCCAAACTGAATGTCCTGACTGATATCGAACTCCACGCGGTTGTATTGCGATGTGCTTCCGAAAATATCCCGGTAACTCCTGGATAACTCTATTTTGAAGGTAGGAAAACGCGAGCGCACGTATATTTTTTTTCGTCCTTCGTATCGGTAATACTGTTCGGGTGTCCAGCTGAACCGCAGGTACGGTGCGAACGATTTTCGGGTAACAAATAAATCTTCCACCGCGTCGGGTGTTTCAATTAACGGGTCGGCCGGTGTGGTTTTCTTTTTGGGTTGACGGATGTGATATTCGATGCCGATGGTTGAAACAAAGCCGTTGAAAAGCTCGTAATCGTTGAAAAGTTCCACGTAGTAATCCTTGAAATAATTCACCGAAATATCTTCAAATTTTAATCCGCGATCTTTCAGTATTTCTTGTATGTTGTTGATGAACAACGAACTGTAGATGGGGTTCCCGATCCCCAGCGACAACGATACGTTTCCGTGATAAAAAGGTTCGTAATTCCACGTGCCGGTTACATCGGTAAAAAGATCTTTCCTGCGGAACATATATCCGGCAAAAGCATCTACCTTGAACGTTCTGTTGCGCTTCATGGCATGGCTGAACGATAGTTTTTGCTTGTACGTAACACCGTCAACCGACGAATAGCCCAGCATGAGCGGATTCAGCAAACCGCTGTAGCCAATCATGGTTGATTTCATCTTGTAGCGCGAGTTCATAACCATTCGCTGAGCGAACTGCTGTACTCGTTTTCCGTTAGTTGCCGCGGTGTCTTCTCTCGTTCTTGCCAGCATTTTTTCGCGTTCTCTCACTTCGTGGTTTTTCATTACCTCAATTTCTTTGGCTTGCAGGGGAATAGCGCGTTTTTGGTTCCAGAAAACCGAGTCGTTGGTAACGGGAATGGAATCCATCCTGACAAGAAACAAGTCGCTGATGTTCAGCATTTTTTCTTTCTCTTCATTGACCCTCAACTCAACGTCGTTGTAATTGATTGATGCCAGGTGCCTGCTTGCCACCACGTTGCCCAGATAAGTGGCGGTGTGGTAAATGACAAAATTCACCGGCAGGTAGTTGGTTATCCACGTGTCGCCCATGGTTATTTCGAAAGAGAAGTTGGCAAAAGACTCCACGCCTTCGGCGCTGAAATGCACCACGCGCCACGTTCCGCTCTCGATAACAAAATGCCCTTTCAGCAGTTTTTGGTTGTCGTAAATTGGATTGAACTCAACGGTGTAATAGGTTTTGTTGTTTTCAAGTTGAGTTTGTATCAGTTGGTACGTATAGTATTTAGCGGTGGAAAACCGCACAGGCATGAAAAAACTTTCGGTATTGGTTGTTTCGCCGTACACGTTGATATTCAGTAGGTAAAAGGGAATCATGTCGATATCTCTTTTGCCGGTAAGTGTTCCGGTAACGTTTTTAATGTCTTGCAAATAAACATTCGGATAAGTAAACTTGAGGGTGCTCAGGGTTTCAATAACCGCTTCGTCCGATTTGGGATCATGCAGTACAAAACGGGGCACAAGGTGCGTGTACTTATAGAGGAAGTTTTTTTTCAACGTTTCCACGTAAGTACGCATGTAAACATCGGCGGTATAATTCTCCACCAGGCCGTTGTATTTCTCTGCCGCGCTCATCGATCTTTTCAGAACAGTGTCGAGCGGCAGCTGTGTTTGGCTAAAAACGCCCGAAGTTACAAAAACCGATAAAACCAATATGACTATTCTTACTAACATTTCCAGGTTGCAAAACTAATTATTTTTGGAAATAGAATGACGTTAAATGAGTTAATTTTCAGAAAATAATTTCGTTTGGTTTTTTCAATGTGCAGAAATTTACATCAAAAACGGAAGTTTTCTTCCGCTAATTGATTATTTTTCTACCATTTATTTAATTATTGAATAAATAATTTCTTAATTTTGTGTTTTAAAACATAGTTTTATAACATGTAAATAGTGAAAAAAGCGAAGGAAATAATCGATTTATCATCCACTCTAACGGATATTTGGCGCGTTCTATCGGACGAGGAGCGTGTCATTGTCAGGAAAAATGCGCGGATTGTTCATTATAAAAAAAATGAAACCATTTATATTGAAGATGAACAACCCAAAGAGCTGATGTGCCTGTTGGAGGGAAAGGTGAAAATCTACAAAAACGGTGTAGGCGGGCGAAGCCAGATTATCAGAATGATCCGTCCTGTTCAATATTTCGGATACCGCGCTTTTTTTGCACGTGAGCCATACGTTACCGCTGCTTCGGCTTTTGAGGCTTCTACGGTTTGTTTTATTTCCATGAACCTGATTGAAGACATGTTGAGGCAAAACGGCAGCCTGGCGCTGCTATTTATTCAACTGTTGTCGCTCGATTTAGGCGTGGCCGATAACCGGGTGGTAAACCTTACCCAAAAGCACGTGAGGGGCAGGCTGGCAGAATCGCTTATCTTTTTGAAAGAAAGTTACGGCCTTGAAGAAGACGGGGCAACCATCAATATTTACCTGGCTCGCGAAGATTTGGCCAACCTTTCCAATATGACTACGGCTAACGCTATAAGAACACTTGCCAATTTTGTAAACGAACGCATTATCTCTCTCGACGGACGAAAAATAAAGATAATTGACGAAGACAGGTTGTTGAAGATAAGCAAGATTGGGTGATTTTTTGTTGGCTGTTGGCAGCCGACACTCTTTCTCTCTCTCTGCAACAGGCTCGTCACTTCTACCGTAGGGAGAAGCCTACATACTCTCAATAAAGCAATGCGAATTGGAATTCGCATCACCCGGAGGAAAAGAATTGTTTTTACGTATTGTTAATTTTTAATTATCACATAAACACGCCACCAAATTCCGGTCGCCGTACGCGTTATCTACGCGGGCAACGTTTACCCAGAATTTATTTTCGGTTACGAAAGGCAGCGGATAAACGGCTTTGCTGCGCGGATACGCGTGTTTCCATTCATCGGCGACAGCTTCGTATTCGGGGTGCGGAGCGTTGACCAGCACGTTGTCTTCTGCCGTGTATTCACCCCGCGAAACTTCAATAATCTCTTTGTGAATGTTGAGCATTGTATCGGCAAACCGATCGAGTTCCGCCAGGCTTTCGCTTTCGGTGGGTTCAATCATCAGCGTGCCGTGCACGGGAAACGAGAGGGTGGGCGCGTGATAGCCGTAATCAATAAGTCGCTTGGCGATATCGGTTTCCGTGATTCCCGAAACCGATTTCAATCCGCGGCATTCCAGAATAAGTTCGTGTCCTACTCTTCCGTTGGCTCCTCGATAAACAATTCCGTAGGAATCATTCAGTTTTTCGGCTAAATAATTTGCATTCAGAATGGCTGTTTTGGTAGCTTCGGTTAAGCCGTCTTCGCCCATCATTTTAATGTAGCCGTACGTTATGGTTGCAACGCCCGCGCTACCGTAAGGCGCCGCGGAAACGGTGTTGGTGTCCGATTCAAACATCACGGGATGCCCCGGCAAGAAAGGCATCAGGTGTTCCGCCACGCAAATCGGGCCTACCCCCGGCCCGCCGCCGCCGTGCGGAATGGCAAACGTTTTGTGCAGGTTCAGGTGGCAAACATCGGCGCCTATGGTTCCCGGATTTGTTAATCCAACCTGTGCGTTCATATTGGCGCCATCCATGTAAACCTGTCCGCCCGCTTCGTGAATGATGTTGCACATTTCGCGGATTTCCACTTCAAAAATTCCGTGCGTGGAAGGGTATGTAATCATATACGCCGCCAAATCGTCGCGATGCTGTTCTACCTTTTTGCGAAGGTCGTCCATATCTACGTTTCCTTTTGCATCCGATGCAACGGTAACGGGTGTAAAACCGGCTTGTACGGCGCTGGCGGGATTGGTTCCGTGTGCCGACGCGGGAATAAGCACCGTTTTGCGATGCCCTTGCCCGATGCTCTTCAGGTAACCGGAAATAACCAACAGGCCTGTGAATTCTCCGGCCGCTCCGGAATTGGGTTGCAGGCTGGTTCCGGCAAATCCGGTAATTTCGGCCAGCATCGATTCCAGTTCTTCAATCATTTCACGATACCCTTCGGTTTGGTCTTCGGGTGCGAACGGGTGAATTCGTTGCAAGCCTGCGTGTCCCAGCGGAAGCAGTTCCGAGGCGGCATTGAGTTTCATGGTGCACGAGCCGAGCGAAATCATGGAATGCGCCAACGATATGTCTTTTCGTTCCAACCGCTTTATGTATCGCATCAATTCGGTTTCGGAGTGGTAGCTGTTGAAGTTGGGATGGGTGAGAAATTCCGATGTGCGCAGCTGGTCGGTTTTCAGCGTTGTTTTTTCGGGAAGGTCGTCTATCATAAATACTTTGGAGCTGCCAACCGACATGGCGAAAACTGCCAGCAGTTCGTGAACCCGATAGGCATCGGTTGTTTCATCGATACTAATCCCAATTTCTCCCGTTTTGAAATAACGTAAGTTGATACTTCGCATTTCGGCCAAATCTTTTATGCTTTCTTGCGTAATGTTTTCGGGAAGTTGCAATTTGAGCGTATCAAAATAGCTGGTGTTGAGTTGCTTGAATCCGAGTTCCTTCAACTCGTCTGCTACCAGCGATGTTACGGAATGAATGCGGCGGGCAATAGACTTCAATCCTTCCGGCCCGTGATAAACGGCGTAGAACGACGCCATGGTGGCCAGCAATGCCTGAGCGGTGCAGATATTCGATGTGGCTTTTTCGCGCTTAATGTGCTGTTCACGCGTTTGGAGCGCCATGCGCAAGGCTTCTTTATCGTAAGCGTCTTTCGAAATGCCGATAATTCGTCCCGGAACATTGCGTTTGTACTCCTCGCGCGTGGCAAAAAACGCGGCCGAGGGGCCTCCAAAGAACAAGGGAATCCCCAATCGCTGGCTGCTGCCGAATGCAATATCGGCGCCCCATTCGCCCGGAGGCGTGAGCAGCACAAGCGCCATTAAATCGGTGGCTACGGCCACTTTGCAGTCCACCGCGTGTGCTTTTTCCACAAAACTCTTGTAGTCTTCTACGTTTCCGTTGCTGTTGGGATATTGCACAATGGCTCCGAAATATTTCTTGTCGGCGTCGAAATTTTTGTAATCTCCAATTTCGATTTCAATTTCCACCATTTCCATGCGCGTGCGCAAAACGGAAAGTGTTTGCGGGAAAATGTGGCGGTCAACAAAAAGAGTTTCCGTGTTGTTTTTTACCTGCTCGCGCGTGCGCAAACCGTACATCATGGAGGCGGCTTCGGCTGCGGCAGTGGCCTCGTCCAACAGCGATGAGTTTGCCAGCGGCAATCCGGTCAGCTCGCTCACCATGGTTTGAAAATTGAGTAAAGCTTCAAGCCTTCCTTGCGAAATTTCGGCCTGATAAGGCGTGTATGAGGTGTACCAAACGGGATTTTCGAAAACATTGCGGTAGATGGGCGCGGGCGTGATGGTGTCGTACCAGCCCATTCCGATGTATGATGTGAAAACTTTGTTTGCCGATGCAAGGCGAGCAATTTCTTCGGCGTATTCCGGTTCAGAAAGCGCTTGGGGCAAAGCCATGGGTTTTTTCAACCGGATATCGGATGGAATGGTTTGATTGATAAGTTCATCGAGAGACGAAACTCCGATGGTGTGTAACATTTTCTCTGTGTTTTCGGGTTTAATTCCGATGTGGCGAGTTTTGAAATGCTCTATTTTCATTGCGATTATTTTTTTATTTTTTCATTATGGTCTTACGGAACTTGCAATAATCATTTATTTGGGTGTAACTGATTTACATGCTCGTTTCATAATTGTATGTTTGATGTTTAGCGTTTTATGGTTGGGGCAACGTGATGGTTTTCTCACTTCTTCAGCTTTCCCCTCCTACAAACGGGTTATTTTTTCTTTCGTATCCGATGGTGGTTTTAGGCCCGTGGCCGGGATAAATTTCCGTTTCGGCGGGCAAGGTGAAAAGTTTGGTTTGGATTCCGTTGTAGAGTTGTTCAAAGCTCCCGCCGGGCAAATCGGTGCGTCCGATGCTTCCGTTGAAAAGGACATCGCCCGCAACGGCAAATTTTTCTTTTTCGTTGTAAAAAACAATGCTTCCGGGCGAGTGGCCGGGAATGTGCATAATCTTCAACTGCTGGTTTCCGAAAGCAATAGTATCTTTTTCAGTAAGATAATTGCCTATTTCGGGCTTGTAATCTACGTTTGAGTTGAATCCGAACATTTGAAGCTGGTCGGCAATATTTGTCAGCAGAAATTCATCGTCTTTGTGCGCTTGCAGTTCCAATCCGAATTGCGAAGCCATAAAGTTTACACCGAAAATATGGTCGAAATGCAAATGGGTGTTGATAAGATGCTTGACAATAAGATTGTTGTTGAGAATAAAATTTAACAACAATTCTCTTTCGTCGGGGAAAAAGCACGATGCGTCAATCACAACACATTCTCCGGTTTCGTCATACAGTATATAAGTATTAACTCCTAAGGGGTTAAATTCAAATGTTTTAATTTTCATTTATCGAAATGGTTTTCGCAAAAAAGCGTTTCAGATAACAGGATGCAAATATACGGCTTTCTTTTGAAATTGCGGTGAAAAAGAAAAGCTATTCCGGCTTAACGTGATAAATTAAATCGGAACAGCTTGTGGGCGGTAAATGAATACGCCGGGGAGTGCTCTTACCTTAACGGCAGGCTTACGGACAGGTGTTTGTTGCTGCGCACGTATGCTGTTACAACATCGTAAACGGGTTGCCCGGCTTCGGCAGAGATAACCTGCGATGAGCGCGGATACAGAACGATGCGCGCGGGACCATTGCCGGATGTGCGTTGGAGTTCGAAATACAAGTCGCTGTTGTTGCTGATTTGGTAGTATTTTATGTCCTTGCCATCGCGATTGGTTTCGGAATGATGGGCGGGAAGCACTTCCACACACGCGTTGTATAAATGGCGGATGTTTTCTTCTTTTCCCATCAGGTATTTGCTGGCCCATGCAACGGTTCGGCGGGCATCCAGCGCTTCGCGAATGGATTCGGGCGTATTGTCGCGTGCCATAACCAGCGTCATGGTGCGGTGCACGTAATCGCGGCTTGTATCGTAATTAAGATTTACCAGGTTGTGGATGTCCGAAGTTCCCATAACGGTGAGGTTTTTGTCCACGCACCAATCCAGCGCTTTCATGTGGAAGCCGGTTCCGTTAACAACTTCTATTCCATGGAGCGCGTTGTTTTTATACAAATCTTCGATAAAGGGCAGCCATTCGTAGGATCCGGCTATTGTGGGTTGCCAACCGGGATGGTTCCAGAAAATGAAAGCATTCTGCGCTTCGGCTTTCCTTACTGCTTCGCGGTCGGTTTCGCGTGTGTTGACGGTTATATAATCATCGGTATCGCCGATAAAAATAGCGTTGAAATGCCCGGGTGGGGTTTGACGAGTTATTTCGGTTCCTTTCACCAGAATTATTCCCTGGCGTTGCGCGTTGGGTTTCGCAATTTCGTAGGGGCGGTCGTTATCGGGTTTAACGTCGTCTTTTCTTGGAGTATATTCCAGGTGTTCGGTCAACGAAATGGCATCGAGTCCTTCCTGCCACGCTTCCTGAACGCGCACCGTAGGCCAAACATCACCGTCCGAAAAAACGGTGTGGATATGAAAATCGCATTTCAATACCTTAAAACCGTTTGCATCGGGAATCACAATGTTGTTTCGCTTGGTGGGGCGAGAAAATTAACTAATCCGCATCAATCCGTTGTTTATCTCTTGTGCCTGAGACAAAAAGGCAAACAGGGCAACAAAAAAAGTTAAAGTTGTCTTCTTCATACGGTTGTTATTTTGTTTTTTACGTAGAATTACCGGATTATTTACAAAGTAACAAACTTTTTCCCGAATAAATATTACATTTCGATTAAGATTTGGGGACAACCCGCAACTATGTGGATTCCACTATACGTTTGTTGATTTTTTGCTTGATACTTCTTCCCTACGGTCGAAGTGACGAGCTTGTGCATAGAGAGAGCGAAATAAGGCGGCGGCTTTTCAGTGAATTGTCATTTCCAACGTAGGGAAAATACATTGTCCACAACTTTTCGGGTTGAGCCTTCTGTTTATCGGAAATTATATAAATTTAAAAAAGCGATTACTCTGTTTGAGTAATCGCTTTAAAATCAGTTGTTTTTGGGGTGTGGAGAATATCGGAGTCGAACCGATGACCTTTTGACTGCCAGTCAAACGCTCTAGCCAGCTGAGCTAATCCCCCGAAGTTTTTGGATTTGAGTTTGCAAAGATAGGGATTTTATTTAAATTTGCAACGATAATCGAAAAGTAAATTTCACAGAAGAAATCAAAAATGGTCATTTATAATACTACTTTTAATGTTCCGAAAGAGTTACAAAACGAATTCCTCGATTTTATCCGCAACGAATACATTCCTTTAGCTACAAAAAACGGCACCATACAAGAACCGAGGCTCACGCGTGTTTTTTCGAGAGACGAAGACGAAGATTATTCTTACGCCCTTGAGTTCAAGGCCGATACCATTGAGGCTCTGGAGAAATGGAACAGGGAATACGGCAGAAAACTGTTTTTTCTTATAACAACAACGTTCCGCCAACACATACAGGGATTTGCCACGCTGCTGCACCCCATCGACCTATGATACATCCTACACCGATTAAAGAACGTATTATTCTGGGCATAGACCCGGGTACGCAGGTTATGGGATACGGGGTGATTAAAGTGCTGGGTAACAAGCCATCGATGGAAGCAATGGGTATTATGGCGCTCAATAAATACGAAGATCATTACATTCGTTTGGCAAAAATATATTCGCGCGTGATAAGCCTTCTCGAAGAATATCTTCCCGATGAAATGGCCATTGAAGCGCCTTTTTACGGGAAAAATGTTCAAAGCATGCTCAAACTCGGCCGCGCTCAGGGCGTAGCCATGGCTGCCGCCATTGCGCGCGATGTTCCTATTTTTGAATATGCTCCCCTGAAAATTAAAATGTCGATAACCGGAAACGGGCGCGCCGCCAAGGAGCAAGTGGCCTATATGCTGCAAAAAATTCTGCATATTCCCAACGAAAACATGCTCTCGCAACTCGATGCTACGGATGGATTGGCGGCAGCCATGTGCCATTATTACCAGTCGCTTGAAGTTCAGTCGCACGGGCCGAAATACAAGAGCTGGAAAGATTTTGCGGAACGCAATCAAACAAAAGTGAGGTAGGCATGCCGGGGCGTTTATGAGTGAAAAATTCGCGGTAAATTTCTTCGTAAGGCATCCGTAAAAGAAGAAAAAAAACTCCTTATTGCTTGTTTTTACGAATTTATTTTGTATTTTTGACATTGTAACATGTTGAAAATTATCGGAACACCCGAGATGGCAAAATGCTAAAAGCAAAATTAAGAAAGTTATTTTTAAAATTTCACGTTTCACTTCCATTGCAAAAAAAAATGAAAAATTTATCTCGACGCAATTTTATCCGCTCCGGACTGGCAGGTTTCGCAGGATTAACCGTAGCCGGGCCGAATCTATTGAAATTGAATTACACGCCCGAAATCACCGTTGATCGGGTAAAATTGGGAAATTCAGGGCTGAATGTCTCGCGCATTGCCTTAGGAACCGGTTCGCGCGGCGGTTCAAAAGAATCGAACCAAACCCGTTTGGGCATGGAGCAGTTTGCGAAAATGGCACATCACGCCTACAACAGAGGAGTTCGGTTTTTTGATATGGCCGATTCTTACGGTTCGCATCAATACGTTGGCGAAGCCATAAAAGGCTTGCCTCGCGAGAATATAACCTTGCTAACCAAAATATGGACACACGAAGACGGCTCCGACCGAAACGTTCCCGTACGGGAATCCCTCGATCGTTACCGGCAGGAAATGGGAACCGATTATATTGATATCGTGTTGATGCACTGCCTTATGAGCGGTGAATGGGGCAAAAATCGTACGCATTATATGGATGGATTGTCGAAAGCCAAACAAGACGGTATCGTTAAGGCCGTAGGGGTTTCCTGCCATAACTGGGATGCGATGGTGGAAGCGGTGGACAATCCGTGGGTAGATGTAATTATGGCGCGCATTAACCCGTTTCAAAGCCACATGGACAACACACCCGACATGGTGAAAGAACTTCTGGGAAAAGCCAAAAAGAACGGGATTGGTGTTATCGGGATGAAAATCTTTGGCGAAGGCCGGCACGTAAGCGACAACGAACGCGAGCAATCAATCAAGTTCGCGCTTACCGAGGGAAATACCCATTGCATGACGCTGGGTATGGAGTCTATTGCTCAGGTTGATGACGCGGTGGACAGGGTGATGAGGTTGGTGAAAGGGTAGAATACTAC
>JAUNRY010000209.1 GCA_030539475.1 Bacteroidia bacterium
GAGCGTACCATTTTCCCGTGGCAAAACGCTTATTATCACTACGAATATCGCAAACACGATGTTACACCGTTGATGGAAGCGTTTGCAAACGCAAGAGAATGGCTATCGGGTGATGCGATTTCCAAATCGCATTAACGGGAGACGATGGCTTTGCCTTCGTAGTAAACCGCGCCTGGCGGATTACCGGCCTGACGTGTAAAAAATTTCTTTACACATAGTAACTTTGCATCAAAAAATTGGTTGTAGATTTTCCAAATTGGAGAAAATAAATTCTACTTTTGTAAGTATGGAAGAAAAAAATCTTTATATAATTGCGGGTTGCAACGGTGCAGGAAAAACGACTGCATCTTTTACAATTCTACCCGAAATTCTAGATTGTAAAGAGTTTGTTAACGCAGATGAAATTGCAAAAGGGCTGTCACCCTTCCAACCCGAAAAAGTTTCGTTTGAAGCAGGAAGAATAATGCTGAAACGAATTGACGAACTCCTTTTAGAAAATGAAAATTTCGCTTTTGAAACCACTTTATCTGCAAAAACTTACAAAAAAAAAGTTTTGGATGCACAGCGAAGAGGCTATTTCACCACTCTGCTTTTCTTTTGGTTAAAAAATGTGGAGCTCGCAAAAGAACGTGTTAAAACAAGAGTTTTAGAAGGCGGGCACAATATTCCTGAGAATGTTATTGAAAGAAGGTATAGGAAAGGTATCATTAATCTATTTGACATTTATCTTCCAATAGTGGATCAAGTTTTAATTATTGACAATTCTGAAGGAAAACATAAATTAGTGGCGGAAAAGAACATCGGAGAAGAGATTTCAATAATAGAAGAAAAAGAATTTAACGAATTAAAGAGTTATTATGACAACAGAAAATAGAATAGAAAGACGAAATAAAATATTAAAAGGCCTTGAAAAAGCATATGAAAAAATGCTTGAGTTTAAGCGTAAAAACAATAGTAAAGTCGTTATAATTCGTGAGGACAAGATTGTAAAAATCAATCCTTAACTCCATAACTGTAAAATTCGGTCTTGGCAGAAAAATAAATCTGACGATATTGTAATTTCAAGACAGCGTCTGACCGATTAACGGTCTGACGCGTAAAAAAATAAAAAAGACAATGACACAAGAGAACGCCATCAAAGTATTTGAAGACAAGAAAATTCGTACCCTTTGGGACGACGAGCAGGAAAAATGGTATTTCTCGGTTGTGGATACCATTGAGGTATTGACCGATTCCGACCGTCCGAGAAAGTATTGGAGCGACTTAAAATCCAAGCTGAAGAAGGAAGGAAGTGAGTTGTCCGAAAAAATCGGACAACTGAAAATGTTATCTGCCGATGGTAAATTTTATAAAACGGACGTTGCCGATACCGAACAGCTTTTCCGCTTAATTCAAAGCATTCCCTATGTGGAGCAATACCAGTTTTAATTTCTCAACAGCTTGAGAAAAATGTATCAACCTGTTGAGAAAACAGTCTCGTAATGTTGAGACAGCTTTCTTCTCTTTATGAGAGATTTGTCTGCCCTTGAAAGGCAAATTATTTTTGACATTATTATCAGATGTATGGCCAACGAAGCCCCCAATATCATCCTTTATAACACCGCCGACGGTAAAGCGCAGGTAACGCTTTACGCGCGCGACGGAACGGTATGGCTGAATCAAAATCAGATGGCGGAACTTTTTGCCACCTCAAAGCAGAACATCAGCCTTCATATTATTAACATATTGAGAGATAGTGAATTAAATGATTTTTCAGTTGTCAAGGAATACTTGACAACTGCCCCCGACGGCAAACAATATAACGTCTTTTTCTATTCGTTGGAGATGATTATGGCGGTCGGGTTTCGTGTTAGAAGCAAACGGGGTACACAATTCCGGGCAACATAAATGCGCTTCTTCGATTCCAAGACAAAGAAGTATTGTCCGGCAGCGGTAAGATATCAAACAAAGAAATGGAAGAGAAAGTACGTAGTATTTACAATGATTTCAACGCTCATCGCAAAAAAAAACAGAAGCGCTGCAAGCCGATATAGAAGATGTGAAAATATTGGAAGAACTCAATAAAGAAATAGAAAATAGAAATAAATGACCCAACCTCTTTTCTCCCACCGCCTCAAAGTGCGCGACTACGAGTGCGACGTGCAAGGGCACGTGAACAACGCCAACTATCAGCACTACTTTGAGGTTACGCGCCACGAATTTTTGGAATCCGTAGGATTAAATTTTCACCAACTGCATTTGGACGGTATCGATGCGGTGGTATCGCGCGTAGATATCCGATACAAAATCCCGCTTGTCGGGATGGATGAGTTTGTTTGTACCGTAAAGCAAATCGAAAGGCAAAACGTGAAATATATCTTTCATCAGGAAATTATTCGTCTGTCGGATAATGCCCTTTGCGCCAAAGCAAAAATAGAAGTGGTGAACCTCGTGAACGGCAAACTCTCCAAACCCGAAGTGTTTGATAAGGCGTTCGCTGAATATTTATAAAAACAATCCCGTAGAGACGTAGCGTGCTACGTCTCCATAAACACACACCGCAATGACAACCCACAAAACCCTTTACCAAATTGCCTTAACCTGCATTCCGGGCGTGGGGGTTGCGCACGCCCGCAATTTGATGAAAGCGGTGGGCGACGCTGAAGCGATATTCAATGAAAAAGCCGGAAGCCTGGAGAAGATACAGGGAATTTCCCGTCGGTTGATTCATGAAATTCGTCGTGCGGAAGTGTTGCAAAAAGCCGAAAAAGAACTGGAGTTTGTGGAGAAAAACCACATCGAAACGCTTTTTTTCACGCAGGAAAACTATCCGAGCCGGTTGAACGACTGCATCGACGCTCCCGTTTTACTGTACGCCAAGGGCAACGCCCATTTTAACGCGAAAAAAGTTGTCAGCATCGTCGGCACGCGCAACGCCACCAAATACGGGCAGGAGTTTTGTCAGAAATTCATACAGGAACTTTCGGGACTTTTCCCCGATATCCTTATCGTTAGCGGGTTGGCATACGGAATAGACATTTGCGCGCATCGCGCATCGTTGCAAAACAACGTGTCAACCGTGGGTGTGATGGCGCACGGGCTCGACAGGATTTACCCGTCGGTACATCGTGCCACGGCAAAAGAAATGCTGGGAAAAGGCGCCTTAATAACCGAATTTCCCAGCGATACCACGCCCGATAAATTCAATTTCGTGAAGCGAAACCGGGTAGTGGCCGGCATGGCCGATGCCGTGGTGGTGATAGAATCCGATGAGAAAGGCGGATCGCTCATCACGGCCGATATTGCCAACTCATATTACCGCGAGGTTTTTGCCCTTCCCGGAAGAGCCACCGACCCGAAATCGTCGGGATGCAACAACCTTATCGCCGGCAACAAAGCCGTTTTGCTGCAAAATGTAGCCGGCTTTCTCAACCAGATGGGATGGAACGCAACAGCCAAATCCCTGCCGCCCAAACAAAAAGAGCTTTTCCTGAACCTGACCGAAACCGAAGAGAAAGTTTTCGACGCGCTCAACCAAGTAGAGTCCATGCACGTGAATATGCTGGGTATTGAACTTAATATTCCGGTCTCCGAATTGTTCTTTACCTTGCTGGAACTGGAAATGAAAAACGTGGTAAAAGCGCTGCCGGGCGGAGTGTATAAGTTGTTGTAATATTTCTTCGGTTTTTCTTTATTTTATTCTTATCTTTGATTCCTCAACCACAAAACAGTACAATTATGGCATTACAAATCGGCGATAAAATACCCGCAACATTGGGCACAGACCAACACGGCAACGAACTAAAAGCAAGCGATTTCGCAGGAAAGAAACTTGTGCTCTACTTCTATCCGAAGGATAATACGCCCGGATGCACGGCTCAGGCATGCAGTTTGCGCGACGGGTATGCCGACTTGATGAAAGCCGGTTACGCTATTGTGGGCGTAAGCATCGATAGCGAAGCATCGCACCAAAAGTTTATTAAGAAATTCGATTTGCCTTTCCCGCTGATTGCCGATACCGACAAGAAACTGGTAGAGCAATTTGGCGTTTGGCAAGAAAAGAACAATTACGGTAAAACCTACATGGGAACTGTTCGCACTACGTTTTTAATCGATGATGAGGGCACTATCCGCCACATCATCGAAGGGCGGAAAGTGAATACGAAAAATCACGCGGAGCAGATACTGAACTTAGGATAATACTTGCGCGATAATGCACTTCGTGTGATAAGGCTTCGCCGATAATTTGTATCTCATTATCACGAA
>JAUNRY010000210.1 GCA_030539475.1 Bacteroidia bacterium
AAGCGCGATAAAAAGAGAAGACTCCAATCTCCCCGAAGGAAGAAATTATCACGGATTATCGGAAACTTCAGAAAAAGGGCAATTATGGCGTCAAACACATCCTCTGTCCAAAAGAAGTATTTACTTACGAAAAACATTTCCCGCACAAAAACAAATCAAGGATGCTATCATCTACATCAGCGGACAAGGGCATTACGAGCTCTCGTTGAACGGAAAGAAAGTCGGCAATGACCAATATAATCCGCTGTGGAGCGATTACGATAAAACCGTTTATTACAACGCTTACGATCTTACCGAAGAATTAAATAGGGGAAATAACACAATCGGCGTTCTTCTCGGAAATGGATTCTACAACGAGCAAGGTGGCCGATACAAGAAAATGCAGGTAAGTTTTGGCCCTCCTACCCTTTTTTTGAAACTCGACATTACTTATACCGACGGCACAAAAGAAGAAATAATTTCGAACAAAGACTGGAAATATTCTCCAAGCCCCATCATTTTTAACAGTATGTATGGCGGAGAAGATTACGATGCCCGTCTCGAACAACAGGGATGGGATACACCAAACTTCGATGATTCTTATTGGCTGCCTGTTGTCGTTGATGATGCGCCTAACGGAGAACTTAGGCCACAAACTTCAACTCCGGTTAGGGAAATGGAGTATTTCGATATTAAAAGCAGCAAAAAAATTGGTGATGCTTACGTGTTGGATATGGGACAAAATCTTTCCGGTTATCCCATATTTACCGTAAACGGGAAAAAAGGCGATAAAATAAGATTAACCGTTGCAGAACGCGTAAACGATGACGGCAATATAAATCAAACGCAGTCCGGCGGGCCTTATTATTACGAATACACGTTGAAAGGCGATACGGAAGAAACCTGGCAGCCACGTTTTTCGTATTACGGATTCCGATACATTCAAGTGGAAGGAGCCAAATTGCCGGAATCGCAAGACAACAGGGATATTCCCGTTATCAAAGATATAAAATCGGTTTTTGTATATAACTCAGCCGAATCGGCAGGAAGTTTTCGTTCTTCCAACGAAATTTTCAACAACGCGCACAATTTAATCGTGAATGCCATAAAGAGCAATATGCACGCGGTATTTACCGATTGCCCGCACCGGGAAAAACTCGGATGGCTGGAAGAAGTTCATCTGAACGGCCCGGGACTATACTTTAATTTCAACCTGGCCAGATTTGCACCCAAAATAATGCAGGACATTCGCGATGCCCAATTACCAAACGGCCTGGTAACCAGCATTGCTCCCGAATACGTAATCTTTGAAGGCGGTTTCCGCGATTCACCCGAATGGGGAAGCGCCAGCGTGATTTTTCCGTTCATGTATTATGAATTTTACGGAGACAATTCGCTAATCGTGGAGTATTACGATGTAATGAAAAAGTACGTCGACTACCTGACAACCACTGCCAAAAATCACATCGTTTCACACGGATTGGGCGATTGGTGCGATTATCGTGAAAATCAGCCTTACGGGCCGTCAAACAACACACCTATTGCACTATCGGCAACCACTCATTATTATATGGTTATTGATTATTTGGTTCAGGCAGCCGAGATGCTCAATAAATCCGAAGATAAAAACTTTTACTCCAATCTTCGTGAAAAAGTAAAAACGGCTTTCAACAATGAGTTTTTCGATAAAAGTACCAAACAATACGGAACCGGAAGCCAGGCATCCAACGCCATGCCTTTATTCTCCGGATTGGTTGCTGCCGAGGACAAACAAGCCGTTCTCGATAACTTGGTTAAAGATATCGAAGAAAAAGGATACAGGCTTTCCACCGGAGACGTTGGCAATCGCTATTTGTTTCAGGCATTGGCAAGAAACGGGTTAAATGAAGTAATGTACAAAATGCACAATCATAACGAAGTGCCGGGATACGGTTTTCAGCTTCAGTTTGGAGCAACTACGCTCACCGAACTCTGGGATCCGCGGGATGGCGCGTCGTGGAATCATTTCATGATGGGGCAAATAGAAGAGTGGTTTTACAGGTCGTTGGCAGGAATTGATGTGGATGAAAATTCTTACACCGGTTTCAAAAACTTCAAAATCGCGCCACAGGTTGTGGGTGATTTAACGTTCGTGAACGCTTCTTACAACACGTTGTACGGAACAATCAAAGTAGATTGGAAAGTGGATAACGGTGAATTCGAAATGGATATCGAAGTTCCTGTTAACTGTGAGGCAAAAGTATATTTGCCGCACGAAACGAATTACAAAACTGTGAAAAGCGGGAAATATAGTTTTAAAAAGAGATTACATGAATCAGTAGTTTTTTGATATATGAAAAATTAACAAAAGCTTAAACTTTATCGAAATGAGAAATTACCTAATTTTTGTCCTACTTCTTATCAGTTCAGTTTTATTTTCTCAAAACAAAGTTAAACCGGCTGTTCAGGACAAACTTTCACCCGCAACGGCTGTCGATATGAATAAGCATATCGGCGAAAAGTTAAATGCATCTTACAACAACCGCATTTTGGCGCAAGACGCTCACAGGCTGGTTCAGCCCTTTACCAAACACGACGAACACAGTTGCTGGCAGGGAGAATTTTGGGGCAAATGGTTTACCTCAGCCGTGTTGGCATACAACTACCATCCCACTCCACAACTGATTGATAAATTGAGAAATACGGTTTACGAATTGATGGCTGCGCAAACTCCCGAAGGCTATATCGGCAACTATGCGCCCGAAAGCCGGTTGAAAGCGTGGGACATTTGGGGACGAAAATACGTGATGCTGGGATTAATTTCCTATTACGACGTTTCTCAAGACAAAAAAGCGTTGAACGCTGCTGCCAAAGAAGCCGATTTTTTGATCAAAGAACTGAACGATAAAAACGCGTTGATTGTAAAAATGGGAAATCATCGGGGAATGGCGGCCTCGTCGGTTCTTGAGCCGGTTTGTCAACTTTATACCCGGACAGGGAACAAAAAGTACCTCGATTTTGCCGAAGAAATCGTCCGCCAATGGGAAACGCCCGATGGGCCGCAACTTATCTCGAAAGCATCTGTTCCCGTTGGTAAACGATTTCCGAAGCCCGAAGCCCGAAACTGGTACGAATGGGATCAGGGGCAAAAAGCCTACGAAATGATGTCGTGTTACGAAGGCTTGCTCGAACTTTACCGCATCACCGGCAATGAAACTTTTAAAGAGGCTGCCCAACAAACATGGCAAAGCATTTTGGATACCGAGATAAACATTGCCGGATCGGGCGCGGCCATGGAGGCGTGGTTTTCCGGAAAGGAAGTTCAGCACGTGCCCATCGCACATTTTCAGGAAACGTGTGTTACGGTTACGTGGATAAAATTCAATCAACAACTGCTCAGATTGACAGGCGATTCAAAATACGCCGATGTCATTGAATGGGCCTATTACAACGCGTTGCTCGGCTCAATGAGGCCCGATGGCTCAGATTGGGCAAAATACACGCCGCTTTCGGGACAAAGGCTACAAGGTTCGGAACAATGCGGTATGGGGCTGAATTGCTGCAATGCCAGCGGGCCTCGCGGATTATTTACTATTCCTTTAACCACCGTTATGACAAGCAACGACGGTGTAAACGTGAATTTTTATATCGATGGCACTTATCAGGCAATAACACCCGGAAAAAACTCGATTACTGTTAAACAGCACACCGATTATCCCGCATCGGGAAAAATCGATATTTCGCTCGAAATGAAAAAGGCCGAAAACATGACGTTGGCATTAAGAATCCCATCGTGGAACGAAAAAGCAACCGTTTTGGTCAATGAGCAGCCGATAGAAAACATCGAATCGGGAGATTTCCTGAAAATCAACAGAAACTGGAAAAACGGCGATAAGATTTCCATCGAATTCGAAATGAAAGGCAAACTTCATTACATAGGAAAAAATCCGGAAAACGTAGCTATTACCCGCGGCCCTGTTGTTTTAACACGGGACGAAAGATTATCCGGGCCGGAGCTTGAAGCCGTTATCGCCCCCATTAAAAACAACAACGGCGACATCGAACTCACTTCCAAAAAAAGCAATAATCCCGATATCTGGATGCTGTTTTCCGCCAAATTCCTGCCCGAAGCTTATACCGAATACGGCGCAGAACCCGTAGAAGTAGAATTATGCGACTACGCATCGGCAGGAAACACAATGACAACTTATCCCTTTTTCAAAGTTTGGATGCCGCAGTTGGTGGATCCGAGAAAGTAAAAAAA
>JAUNRY010000211.1 GCA_030539475.1 Bacteroidia bacterium
AAGCGATGCCTGCACGCAAACGTACGCCCTCAATGGGATTATAGGTTGGAATGGTTTGGATGCGGCCGAAATCGAATTTGTTGGTTTCGGGGTTTCCCAGCGGAACCCAGTCGTTTATAATAACCGCAGCGGCTTTGCCGATAAACTTACCGAAAGGTTTCTGTTCGGCATTCGGATTCGAAAGCATTGCCAATGCCTGTAACTCCGATGCATCGGGTTGTAACTCAATCTGCATTGCATTTGTTGCAACTGTGTCCGGCGCAACGCGCTTTAACAGAAAACCTTCGCGAATGATAACCAAATTGCTGTTTAACAACGAATCGGGAACCGGCAAAACAAAGCTGCCCACATTATCGGCAATGGCACCCACTCTACCCTTTTCCAAATAAACAGCGGCATACGCTACCGGCGTTTTATATTTCGCATCGGTAACGACGCCTTTGTATACCGTGTTTTGAGCGGATACTATTCCGCAAAAAACGGTGATAAAAACGGTTAATACTATTCTTTTCATTCAGGCAATTATATTAGATAAAAAAGCAAAGAACAAGGAGCAAAGACTCGTAACACAAACGTCATAACCTTAAACCTTGAACATTGAACTTCAAACTTTAAACTCAGAACTCCAAACTATCAACTTTTCTTTCTATTTTTGCACAAAAGTACTACGAAAATGGCAAATTTCCACACAATTGAAACAGGTTATTTCTGGGCAGACGGCGGAGCCATGTTTGGGCCGATTCCCAAAAAGTATTGGCAAAAACGATATCCGTGCAACGATAACAACATGTGCCTGATGACGATGCGATGCCTGTTTATTGAAACCAATGGCCGGAAAATTCTGGTGGATTGCGGCGCGGGCGACAAACAACTGGATAAACTGAAATATTATCAGCCGCACGATTTGAAAGATTTAAGAGGCGAAATCGAAAAAATAGGTTATTCGGCAGATGAAATTACCGATGTTGTGCTCACCCACCTCCATTTCGACCATTGCGGCGGAGGAACTGTTTTCGACGAAGAAAAAAACATTGTTCCCGCTTTTCCCAATGCCAGTTACTGGCTGAGCCGCTTGCAATGGGAAAACTACAAAAATCCGATGCTGTACGAAGCGGCCTCGTTTTTTCCGGAAAATATCGAACCCGTTTCCGAAGCCGGACAATTACAATTAATCGACTCAGACCAATCGCTTTGCGACAATGTAACCTTGAAACTTTACAACGGACACACGCCGGGGCAAATTGCAGTTTTTTTCGACAATTCCGATGAAAAAATCATTTTCCCGGCAGATGTAATTCCCACATCGGTTCACCTGCCACTCGGTTGGCTATCGGCTTACGACAACAACGCCGCGCTGGCCATGGAAGAGAAAAAACGTTTTCTGGATGAAGCAAAAGCGGAAAACGCCACGCTTGTTTTCTTTCACGATGCGTATAAAGCGATGGAAACAATATCCTAAAAACAATTTATAATCTACAACAACTACACTACCAATCAATTAGCAATTATTAGTTGGTAATCACTCATTATTTGTCACCTTTCCATGATACGTTTTCCCCATCCCAATCGTCGTATAAATTGAGTATGGATATCGCCGAGTACAAAAAAATTGTCGTTGCCTTGCGGCCGACGCTCATCAGCATTGCCAAACGCATCACAAATAATACCGAAGATGCGGAAGATGTGGCGCAGGATGTGTGTCTGAAAATCTGGCACCGGCGCGAGGAATTTGTACAATACGAAAACGTGGAAGCGTACTGCGTTGCGATGACAAAAAATTTGAGCATCGATAAAATTCGTTGCAGGCATTCCGTTTCAGATGAAAAAGAAATTTGCGGAAAAGCCGACGAACAAAGACTTCCCGACGAATTACTGGAAGAAAAAGACACCAACGCTGCCATCCGACGCATCATTGCCAATTTGCCTCCGTTGCAACAGCGAATTCTTCAACTCAAAGACTTGGAAGGTTACGAAACCGAAGAAATTGCAGAAATCACAGGCATTGCCGCCGAAGCTGTCCGCAACAACCTATCACGTGCGCGTAAACGATTGCGCGAAATATATTTGGCTTATCATCATCACAAAGAAAAGAAATTATGACAACAGATATTTACGAACTTTTGAAAAAATATTTCGAGGGAGAAACTTCGGGCGAAGAAGAAAAAACACTTCGTAATTATTTTTCGCAAGAAACCGTTTCGGAAGATTTACAGGAAATTGCCCCAATTTTCACTTTTCTCCAAGACGAAGCCGCGGTGTTGTCTGTACTCGATGAAATTAGAAAAGAAGAGTCAGCCATTCCACGCAAAAACAATCGGTTACATAGAGCTATGTGGACAATTGCCGCCCTTGCCGCATCGCTTTTCATCGGAATCATTTTGTTGCATCGTTCAACCCAAACAACCCAATTTACAGAGAATTACGCGTGGGTAAACGGAGAGAAAATCACCCATCCGGAAACGGTTCGTCATTATGCCGAAAAATCATTCGGAAACGTAAAAACCGAAGAAAATATACTGGAAGAACAACTTAGTTTTATGTTTGAATAACAGAATATGGAAACAAAAAAATACATTCGCTGCCTGCTTCTGCTTTTTTCTATGCAACTGCTTTCTTTGAGCGGCATACAGGCGCAGGAAGATTTAAAAATCAACACCGTTTTTGAAAAGTACGGCAAACAAAAAGGCTCAACCATGGTGGTTTTTTCGGGCGAAATTCTTGAAAACTACAAGTTGGATAAATACCGGAGCATTACGTTGCCCTACGATACAAAAACATCGGACGATGTGCAACAATCCTTGGAGGCGGACAAGAAATTAGCCCGCAAGATAAAGGAAGTGATAACAAACGGCATTATCTCGTCGGGATACTATCAACTACCCGATGAAAACAAGCGCCTAAACCGATATATCCTGTTTAAAATAGGTAAAGACGGAACCGCCACGCTCATTTACATGGAAGGCGGGCCGGATTCGGAAGAATTAATTAACAAACTGTTTATCAAGAACAAATAACACTATAAAACAATGAAAAAATTAACACTCATCATCACTTTTCTGGCAGCCGCTTTTTGCATCGTGGCGCAAACCACTCATTCTGTTGACACTACTTTTCATTACAACAACCGCAGTGTGGTGGTAAATGAAAAAAACGACGAAATCAACGTTTCCGTTTATCGACAAAATGCACAGGAAGACACTATAAAAAGTGAAAAAATTTACGAGGGAATTTTTACGGACAATCGGGAAATTGAGCGCCGCTACGAGAGCAATTTCGAAATTTCTATCCCCGGCATTTTCAAACCTAAGAATGAACGGTTATTTTCCGATAACTCCCATTGGGGCGGTTTTGGCGTAGGATTTACCAACTTACCCAATGAATTTGATTTTAACGGGCAATTGGCATCCACACTCAATTTAAGCCGTTCATTGCAATACAATCTTAATTTTGGCGGAGCTTTCTGGCGTTTCGGCAAGAGCAATTATAAGGGAATGATTGGATTGGGAATTCAATTTAACTCTTTTCATTTACAGACAAACAAAGCCATTAAAATTGAAAATTATCGCTCCGAAATTTTCACAACCCAAGCCGGACAAGAATACAACAAATCGCGCCTGCATTATACTTACCTTACGCTTCCTTTTCTTGTTGAAACGAATTTCCCTCTGGGTAAAACTTCCGATTTTTTCGTAAATGCCGGAGTTGTAGCCAAAGTGAAAACCGCCTCATCCTCCAAAGTCTGGTTTAATGAAGATGGGAAAGAAAAGAAAATGAAAATGCCGGGCGAACTGAATATTCGTCCCTTAACGTTTGATCTTTTGGTTCAGGCCGGCATCGACAATATCGGAGTTTTCGCGTCCTATTCACCCCTGAGCGTTTTCTTAAACAACAAAGGCCCAAGAGGTAATCAAGCCACCGTTGGTTTACAATTATATTTTTAGCTCCTGTTTTCACCGCGGCCAGTATCGAACTAAATCCGAAACTTTGAACACAATTTCAGGATATTTTTCTTAAATTTGCACTTATAGCAACAATAAATTTTGTGCAAATAATGTAACTTGTTCGCCTCGTGATAAGTTGCGAAATAATTCGTTTTTACACTGTCGAAAACCTGCGAGTAATCAAATAGAACAATTGTAACGAAATATCATTTTCCGCAGTCCAAATATCATTTGTAAAAGTCAATTATTGTCAATACAAGTTATTTTTGTTTTTT
>JAUNRY010000212.1 GCA_030539475.1 Bacteroidia bacterium
CATCGATAAAACTCCCTGGCCGCCAAATCCTGAAATAACGATTTCTTGTAACATGTTTTTTAAGTTTAATGTTCAAAGTTTGATGTTTAAAGTTCAGCTGTTTATTCGTTTACTGTAAACTGATAACTGTAAACTGGCAACTTAGATATTTTTTAGGTCTCCAATCGGGAAAACGGGAAACATATTCTCCACCATCCAGTCGTTTGCGGCGGCGGGAGTCATTTTCCAGCCCGCGTTGCAGGTCGATACCACTTCAACCACCGATGTGCCTTTGCCTGCCATGGCATTTTCGAAAGCCAGCTTAATCATTCGTTTGGTTTTCTTTACCGCGGCTGCCGTGTGAACGCTTACGCGTGTTGCCAGGCAAACGCCGTCGAGCAGGGCCAGCAAGTCCAGGATTTTGAGCGGCCCGCCCATGGTTTGCACATCACGGCCGTCGGGGCTGGTAGATGTAACCATTTTGCTGAGCGTGGTGGGCGCCATTTGTCCGCCGGTCATTCCGTAAATTCCGTTGTTGATGAAAACGATGGCGATATTTTCGCCGCGATTGGCCGCGTGAATGGTTTCCGCGGTTCCGATGGCTGCCAAATCGCCATCGCCCTGATAAGTGAAAACCATCTTTTCCGGATTTAGCCTTTTCACCGCGGTTGCCAATGCCGGAGCGCGTCCGTGCGCGGCTTCCTGCCAGTCTATATCCAGGTATTTGTACGCGAAAACCGCGCAGCCAACCGGCGCAATGCCGATGGTTTTTTCCTGTAAATCAAGATCGTTTATCACTTCGGCAATTACCTTGTGAACAACGCCGTGCGAACAACCCGGGCAGTAGTGCATGTGGTTGTTGTTCATGAGTTCCGGTTTGTCGTAAACCAAATTTTCGGGGCTAACTATACTTTGTATATCCATATTAGTTTTATCTTTTTGAGAATCTGTATAACAAATAACAAACAACGGCGCAAGCTCCTGTAATCCAAGTGAGTTTCATGTTTTTGTCCGAAACAAAGTAAACTACTATTGTTGCCAGAAAGAAAAGCAAAAACAGCATCGAGAATAATTGTTGTAATTTGGGGCTCACGGCTATTGGTTTATTTTACGATTTTTTCTTTTAACGCTTCGAGTACTCCGTCGGGTGTGGGAACAATTCCGCCCAACCGTCCATAATGTTCCACGGGAACTTTTCCGTTTACGGCCAGGCGGACATCCTCCACCATTTGTCCGGCGTTGAGTTCAACGGTAAGCATCCCTTTCACTTTGCCGGCATATTGGTTAAGCGCTTTGCTCGGGAACGGCCACAAGGTAATGGGGCGAAGCAGGCCTACTTTTATGCCTTCTTGCCTGGCCAAATCCACGGTTTTAAGGCAGATGCGCGCGGCGGAGCCGAAAGCTACCAGCAAGTATTCGGCATCTTCGCACTCTATTTCCTGATAGCGGACTTCTTCCTGCTCAATTACCCGGTATTTTGCCTGAAAGCGCTCGTTGTTCTTTTCCATAAGCGCCGCGTCTAATTCCAGCGACGTAATTATGTTGGGTTCTCTGTCTTTGGTTTTTCCCAGTGTTGACCAAGGGCATTGTTCGCGAATTTCCTGTTCGGTGCGGCGGCGTTTGTATTCGGGAAGTTTCACTTTTTCCATCATTTGCCCGATAACACCGTCGGTAAGAATCATGGCCGGATTGCGGTACTTGAAAGCCAGGTCGAAACCCAGCGACACGAAATCGGCCATTTCCTGAACGGAGTTGGGAGCCAGCGTAATGAGCCTGTAATCGCCGTGCCCGCCGCCTTTTACGGTCTGAAAATAATCGGATTGCGACGGCTGGATGGTTCCCAGCCCCGGGCCGCCGCGCTGCACGTTTACGATTAGGCAAGGCAGTTCTGCGCCGGCAAGATAAGAAATTCCTTCTTGTTTAAGGCTTATGCCCGGGCTCGACGATGTGGTCATGGAATATTTTCCACACGCCGCGCCGCCATACACCATGTTGATGGCTGCCACTTCGCTTTCTGCCTGAAGAACCACCATGCCGGTTGTTTTCCATGGAGCGGCTTCCATAAGTGTTTCAATAATTTCGGATTGCGGGGTAATGGGGTATCCGAAGTATCCGTCAACGCCGTAACGGATTGCCGCGTAAGCAACAGCTTCGTTCCCTTTCATCAATGTTACGTCTTCTGTCATAATATAAATTCAGTTTTTGATTTTCGTTCAGTATAAGACTTAAGAGCCAAAACGTTTACTTAGCCAAGCGTTTACGGTACACCGTGAGGCATCCTTCGGGACAAACGGTTCCGCAATTGAAACAACCGATGCATTCTTCGGGAGTTCGCATGTAAACGTAATGATAGCCGCGGTCGTTTACTTCACGCGGTTGCAATTCAAGCACGTCTGTGGGACATGACACAACGCAAAGATTGCACCCTTTGCAACGTTGCGTATTAACAACTACATAACCTTGTACTTTTGCCATTTTTTTAATTGTGTGGTTTTGTTGGTTTTCGCAAAATTAATGTATGTTTCATAGAATTTCAACTTTTCTTCGTTAAATTTTATGCATAAGGTATTTAGAATTACTCCGATAGATAACCGGATTATAACTGAACCTGCTGTTTTTGTAACAAAAAAACGCAATTTGTATTAAAAAACAGAAAACAAAAACCTGACAGGCGCAAAAAGAATCGAAATATAACTTTGAGAATATTTGTTGTTTACCAGTAAAACGCGTCGTTTATCATCCACTTGCCCTGAACTTTCATTACTTGCTCAATAACGTCGCGGGCAACGCCTTCACCGCCTATAACCGGAGAAATATAGGTGGAAATTTCTTTTATTTCCGGGCAGGCGTCGGCAGGCGCCACGGGCAATCCCACTTGCTGCATCACCAGATAATCGATAATATCGTCGCCCACGTACATTATTTCTTCGGGTTTGAAGCCGGTTTCCGCCATGTACTCTTTCAGCTGAACGGTTTTGTCGTACGATTTCAGGTAAACGTGTTTTACGCCGAGCGACTCCAGCCGGTGCCGCACAATTTCCGATCGTCCGCCGGTAATCACGGCCACGTCCAGTCCCGATTTTATGGCGAAATGAATGGCGTACCCATCGCGCACGTTGGTCGATCGCATGGGTTGCCCGTCTTCGGCCAGCGTTACGGTTTGACGCGATAAAACACCGTCCACATCGAAAATGAATGATTTTATTTTGGTAAGGTCGTAATTGATTGTACTCATAATTTCTTTTTTGGCTGTTGGTTGTTGGCTGTTAGCTGTTGGCTCAGAACTCAGAACTCAAAACTTCCCTATATGCACCTTCTCCCACAACAAATTATCGACGCTGTTGGGCGATCGTTGTTTCTCCTTTTTCCCGAAAGCGATGATGCACAACACTTCCAGCGGCATGGGGACATCAAGCACATCGTTTATGTACTCTCCCGAAGTAACGGTTTCCGAAAATTCGCGCCCGCGCACCTGCACCCAGCAACTGCCTATTTCCAGCTCTTCGGCCTGCAACTGCATATTGATGGCGGCAATGGATGCGTCTTCCACCCACACATCGCTTTCCAGCGGATTTCCCAGAACCACAACCGCCAGCGCGGCATCGGCAACAAAGGTGGCGCTGTGTGCCTTGCAATTAGAAAGCTTAGTGAGTGTTTCCTTGTCTTCCACCACCACAAACTCCCACGAGTGTTTGTTTTTGGAGGTAGGCGAGAGCAGGGCGGCTTCCAGAATAAGCTGAACGGAGTCGCCCGACAAGGGTTCGCTTGTATATTTGCGGTAACTTCTCCGGTTGATGAGGAGGGTGTTGAAATCTTGCATAGTTATAAAAAAGATAGAGCCTGCGGCTGATAAATTCATTGAACACTTTATATTGTAATGCTTTAATTAGATAGGCTTACGCGATAGGTTCCATTTTCAACGGAACGAGAGGCTCGCGTCGCTCACAATAAAGTTGTAGCGCTAAAATTCTTCAACGAAAGTCCGTTTACCGGCAAAGCCGTTATCAGCGAAGCTTTGTATTTAAACGTACAAAAATAACCATAAAAATCAAGATTTGGAAAGAAAGTTTGAGTGTAAATTATTATTTACGGATCACTTGAAGTGATATTACGAATGGTAACCAATGAAATTGTAGTGCTACGTCAGCACTTAACTGCTCATAGGGCGATTCTTTATATGCCAAGGCCTCATTTCACAGAAACTGTGTGGAT
>JAUNRY010000213.1 GCA_030539475.1 Bacteroidia bacterium
AATTCGTTTTAAACTTATATTCAATACCCGCCAGTTCCTTGTTGGCCTGCGTTATTTTACTTTTCAGGTCTTCTTTGTATGCTGCCAGTTTTTGCTGAGCCGATTCATTGCCTGTGGCTATCATTTGCAGGGCCAGGATGGCTGCATTCAGCGAGCCGTTGATTCCTACGGTTGCCACGGGTATGCCCGGAGGCATTTGCACGATGGCGAGCAGTGCATCCATTCCGTCGAGCGATGCTTTTATGGGTACGCCAATTACCGGCAGCGTGGTCATGGAAGCGATAACGCCCGGCAGGTGCGCCGCCATTCCGGCAGCGGCAATAATTACTTTTATTCCGCGGTTTTGAGCGTTTTTGGCAAACTGTTCTACGGCTTCGGGCGTGCGATGCGCCGAGAGCGCGTTTATTTCGAACGGTATTTCCATTTCGTCGAAAAACTTGGCGGCTTTTTCCATCACGGGCAAATCGGAAGTGCTGCCCATGATTATACTTACAATTGGTTTCATAAAATGCGAATAAACCGGCAGAGACGTAGCGCGCTACGTCTCTGCTAAGGTGTTGTTATTGTCCAATCAATGCTTTGTAATCAGCTGCTGAGAGAAGTTCATCCAATTCGGCCTCGTTATCAATGCTGATTTTTATGAGCCATCCGTGGCCGTACGGATCGGAGTTTACCAGTTCGGGTTGGTCGTCCAGTTCAGGATTTATTTCCAACACTTCGCCGCTTACGGGCATCAGGAGGTCCGATACGGTTTTCACCGCTTCAATGCTGCCAAAAACGGCGCTTTTGTCAACTTTTTCTCCTTCGGTGGTGATATCAACAAAAACGATTTCACCCAATTCGCTTTGTGCAAAGTCGGTAATGCCAATGAAGGCTTCGTTTCCTTCAACTCTCACCCATTCGTGGTCGCTTGAATACTTTAAATTTTCAGGGAAATTCATAGAAAATAATTTTTAATTTAAGTGTTTTTAATTGTGGGGTAAAAATACGATATATTTTCTTTATGGCAAAATCTTTCTTTGCCATCAATACGTGTCTGGCCTTTTTTACTTGCTTTGTGGCTGTTTCAGGTTCCAATCCATACGAAGAGAAAAGATATGATGAATCCGAGGGAAAATCCGCCGATAACCTGTCCGAAAGTATGCCGCCGCAATATCAACCGGGAGGTTCCGACCAGTCCGGCCAACAAGAACAGAATCGCGAACAAGTAAAACGGATTTGATTTTTCAATAAAATAGCTCACTGCCATTACGCCTCCCAGCAAACCGCTTATCCCAAACATGTGCGCGCTTATTTTCCACCAGATGGTTATGAATATGGCGATAAGTATCACCGCTATGGAGGAGGCGGCCAGCATGAGAAACCAAGCGGGCATGCCTATTCTGTGGTAATAAAAAATCATGATTAGATAAGAGCCCAGCA
Organism: Bacteroidia bacterium; assembly: GCA_030539475.1. Taxonomy (GTDB): domain Bacteria; phylum Bacteroidota; class Bacteroidia; order Bacteroidales; family Dysgonomonadaceae; genus Petrimonas. Next base: position 1,423 of record JAUNRY010000213.1, read on the forward strand.
CAATGGAGTAGGGGATGAAGCGTTCTTTTCTGATTTTAAGCGATAAATCGGAAACTAATCCCATTTTGTACACCGCGTAAATAAGAACGCCCGGAATTACAAACGAAAAGAGGATTACCGGCGCCATTATCATCCAGAACTGATTGGCAAACAGTAGCTTGAAGTGGGTGTAAACAAACAACAGCAAAATGCTGTAAATGGGCATTAGCAGTGGCTGAAATACGGAAGATACGATGCGTGCGAATTGATTCATTGCTAAATTTGCTTTTGACCGGCAAAGTTAAATTTTTTTTCTTAAACGTGCCACGGGAATATTTAACTGTTCGCGATATTTTGCAACGGTGCGCCGGGCAATGATGTATCCTTTTTCGTTTAATTTCATGGTAAGTTGTTCATCGGTAAGCGGTTTAGACGGATTTTCTGTTTCGACACACTCTTTGAGCAGCGATTTTATCTCTCGCGACGAGATGTCTTCTCCCGCTTCGTTTTGCATGGCTTCGGAGAAGAAGAATTTAAGCGGATAAACGCCGCCGTTGGTTTGCACGTATTTGCTGCTGCTCACGCGCGAAACGGTGGAAATATCGAACCCGGTTCTTTCGGCAATGTCTTTCAGGATCATGGGTTTGAGCATTGTTTCGTCTTCGGTGAGAAAAAAATCGTACTGGAAGTTCACAATGGCTTCCATTGTGCGTTGCAGGGTGTTTTGCCGCTGCCTCACCGCGTCGATGAACCATTTTGCCGAATCTACCTTTTGTTTCATAAACAAAACGGCTTGTTTGGCATCGCTGCTCATGCTCTCCTTGTTTTTGGAGTATCCTTGCAGCATTTCGGAAAAGTCGCGGTTGATTTTGAGTTCCGGTATGTTTCTGTTGTTTAGCAACATGGTTACTTCGCCGTTGTAAGATTCCACAATGAAATCGGGTGTGATGTTGCTCATGGCCACTTCTATGGAATCGCCCAGCGCGTTACCGGGTTTGGGGTTTAGCGAGGTTATTTCGTCAACGGCGTCGCGCAGTTCGTCTTGCGAAACATTCAGTTGGCGCATGATTTTGTCGTAATGTTTGCGCGAAAATTCTTCGAAATAATCCGAAATTATTTTCAGCGCCAGTTTATTTTCTTCGGATGGTTCGTTTCTCTGCAATTGAAGTTTCAGGCATTCCTGCAAATCGTTGGCGCCCACGCCGGCAGGATCGAGGTCTTGAATAATTTCCAGGATCGATTTTAATTTCGGCTCTTCGATATCGAGGTTTTGTTGAAACAATAAATCGTCGGAAATAGCTTGCAGGCTGCGTTGCAGATAACCATTCTCGTCGAGGTTGCCGATGATGTATTCGGCAATCTTCTGGTCGCGGGCATTCAATTGGCGCAAGCCAACTTGTTCGAGCAGAAACTCGTTGAGGCTTTTGTCGTTGGAATAAGTGGCTTCTATGAAATCGGGTTCGTTTCGGTGTTGCGGCTTGCTAATCCGGTAATCGGGAACATCGTCTTCCGTCAGGTAATCACCGAGCACGATATCTTCTTCCGAAATATTTTCTTCTTCCAAGAACTCGTCGGCGTTGTCCACGCCCGGCTCGTTGCCTTCTTCTAATGCCGGATTTTCTTCCAGTTCCTGCTTTACTTTATCTTCCAATTCAACCGAATTCAATTCAACCAACTTTATCACCTGCATTTGCAAAGGCGATAATTTTTGAGTTTGTTTGAGTTCTTGCTGCTGTCTGAGTGCCATAAAATGACTATGATTGTGTTTTAAGAAAGCAAAGATAGCTAATTTACCTTTTTGTTAATAACGATATGCGATGAAAATTATGCGGAACAATCCTCATCGTCGTATCCCGCCTTGCAGGTAAGCGGGGCGAGGGCGTAGGCATCGTATTCGTCGTAAGCGGGGCCGGGTTTTCCGTTGTAAACGATAATGCGATCCAGGCGCACTTCATCGCCATTTTCGAACGTCATAAACTGCCCTTCTTTTCGCTTGTCGGTTATTCCTGTGGCTTTTCCGCCGGTTTCCAGCAGGTTCGGATAATGAACCGTATCGAAATAGATAACTTTTAGCGCATCTTTATCCATTTCTTTTTGGAATAAATCGAAAAAATCGGGGTCGATGGGTATGTATGCCGGGTGCTTCATGTTGTTTTCTCCTTTTTTAAAGTAGAACAAATGTGGATGAGGTTGAGTTCATGAGGAAACGCGAGGGAGGTTGGATGAGATTGAAAAGTATTTATAATGAGCCTGTTGAGGTGATATCGAAAACTATGTGGCAAAAAATAAATTTTCGGACGAGACTCAATTTTCATCTCACAATAACTGTATTTATCGAAGATTTTTCATATCTTTGGTTTCATTATTTCTAACAATATAATCGATAATTATGAGAAAGTTATTCGTGATTTTTGGATGGTTGTTTATAGCCGGAATATTTTTCGGTGTAAACGCGCAAAGTAACAAAACAGTTGTGGGAGAGTGGAAATACAGTGTTCCCCAAGCTCCTTACGGTTACGAAAAAGGGGTGATTTCGCTGGTAGAGAAAGAAAAAACGCTCTCAGGCGATCTTATTTTCGATTCGGGCTACAAGGTAAAACTGTCAAGTGTTTCACTAAAAGCCGATACGCTTAGAATGGGCGTTTACGTTGAATCGGAATATGTTGCGGTGGTTTCTAAGGTTAAGGGAAATAAAATGGAAGGCACGGTAGATTCGTCGCAAGGAAAAATGAACTTGAAAGCCGAGAAAATAGTTCCGGACGAGAAGAAGAGGGAGAGGTAATG
>JAUNRY010000214.1 GCA_030539475.1 Bacteroidia bacterium
CAACGCGGTGCGTTGGGCTAAATTAAGCCGGGCTTTCAGCCCGCTTAGGAATAATTGCGGATAATCGTATTACTAAATTCCACAAAGCCAAACTCCTGTTTTTTTACTGGGTGCTTCGAGTTCCAACTCGAAGTATAAAAGAAATCAAACATTCAGGCGCAGCAAAATAGCAACTCCCTATAAAACAGCAGGGCTCAACTTTCAAAAGGGTTAATGTTGATAACTTCTTTACATTTTAACAAAATATACTCTCCAATTTTCACTATATTTGTCCGAATGTTTCATCAAATTATCGCAAAGCCAATAGCTAAAAGCTAACAGCCTAAAGCCAACCACCCCACATGCAACCATTTGTACACCTACACGTTCATTCTCAATATTCCTTGTTAGACGGACAAGCCAGCATAAGCCGTATTGTGGACAAAGCCATGAACGACGGAATGCCCGCCATAGCGCTCACCGATCACGGAGCCATGTACGGAATAAAGGAGTTTGTGAACTACATCAACAGCGCGAAATCGAAGATAAAAAACGAAATAAAAAAGCTGAGCAAGGAACTCGAAAGCAACCCCGATAACCGGAAATTGAAAGACGAAATAGAAGCCAAAACAGCCAAGCTAAATTTCAAGCCCATCATCGGTTGCGAATGTTACTGCGCGCGCCGCGACCGGTTTCAGCAAACCGAAAAAATCGACGGCAGCGGCTGGCACCTGGTGGTGCTTGCCAAAAACCTCACCGGCTACAAAAATCTCATAAAAATGGTATCGAAAAGCTGGACCGAAGGATTTTACTATCGCCCGCGTATCGATAAAGAATTATTAGAGAAGTACCACGAAGGGCTGATCGTTTCCACCGCCTGCCTGGGTGGCGAAATACCGCGAAAGATTGACGACGGCAACATGGCCGGAGCCGAAGAATCGATTGAATGGTTTAAAAACGTGTTCGGCGACGATTTTTACCTCGAAATCCAACGCCACAAAACCACGCGCCCCGACGCCGATCAAACCACCTTCCCCAAACAACAGCGCGTGAACGAAGAAATCTTAAAACTGGGCAAAAAGCACGGCGTAAAAGTTATCGCCACCAACGACGCCCATTTCGTGAACGAAGAAGACGCCGATGCGCACGACCGCCTCATCTGCCTGAGCATGGGAAAAGATTTCGACGACCCCGCCCGCATGCGCTACACCAAACAGGAATGGATAAAAACCACGGCGGAAATGAACGCAATTTTTGGCGACGTGCCCGAAGCGCTTGCCAACACCGTGGAAATTGCCGGCAAAGTGGAAATCTACTCCATAGACAATCCGGCGCTGATGCCCTTCTATCCCATCGAGAGCTCGTTTGGCACAGAAGAAGAATACAAAACCCGATTCTCTGAAGCGGAGTTGATGGAAGCATTTGGCGAAGCCAACTTTAAGCGATTGGGCGGATACGAAAAAGTGATACGCATTAAACTGGAATCGGACTACTTGCGGCACTTAACCGAAATTGGTGCGAACAAGAAATACGGAAAAGAACTCAGCGACGAAATCGTTTCCAGGCTGAAATTCGAGATCGACACCATCACCAACATGGGATATCCCGGCTATTTCCTCATTGTGCAGGATTTTATCAATGCCGCGCGGCAAATGGACGTTGCCGTGGGCCCGGGACGCGGATCGGCTGCCGGATCGGCGGTTGCCTACTGTTTGGGAATTACCGATATAGACCCGATAAAATACGATTTACTCTTCGAGCGATTTCTCAATCCCGACCGCATTTCGATGCCCGATATCGACATAGATTTCGACGACGAAGGCCGCGACCGCGTGCTGCAATGGGTTACCGAAAAATACGGACACGAAAAAGTAGCCCGGATTATTACCTACGGCACCATGGCCACAAAATCGTCTATCCGCGATGTAGCCCGCGTACACAAACTGCCGTTGTCTGAAGCGGACAGGTTGGCGAAGCTGGTTCCCGACCGGATTCCAAACGTAAAGAAAATAAACCTGCGCGAAGCCATAAACTATGTTCCCGAACTCAACGCAGCCGCCAACAGCGACGACCCGCTGGTGAGCGACACTCTCAAATATGCGCAGATGCTCGAAGGAAACGTCCGGAGCACGGGCGTGCACGCCTGCGGCGTTATTATCGGGCAAACCGACATTTCCGATATCGTGCCCATCAGCACCGCCGACGACAAAGAATCCAAAGAAAAACTGCTGGTAACGCAATTCGAAGGCTCCGTTATCGAAGAAACCGGGTTGATAAAAATGGACTTTCTGGGCCTTAAAACCCTCACTATCATAAAAGACGCCCTCGTTAACATAGAAGCCACGCGGGGAATTAAAATCAACATCGACACCATTCCGCTCGATGACCCCAAAACATACAAGCTTTACAGCAACGGCCAAACCACGGGCACTTTCCAGTTCGAGTCAACCGGCATGCAGAAGTACCTGAAAGAGCTTCATCCCAGCAAGTTTGAAGACCTCATTGCCATGAACGCGCTGTATCGTCCCGGCCCCATGGATTACATTCCCTCCTTTATTGCCCGCAAGCACGGCAAGGAGAAAATTTCGTACGATATTCCGGTGATGGAAAAATTTCTGGACGAAACATACGGAATCACCGTTTATCAGGAGCAGGTCATGCTCTTGTCGCGGTTGCTGGCCAATTTCACGCGCGGCCAATCGGATGAGCTGCGCAAGGCGATGGGGAAAAAACTGGCCGATAAGATGGCGGCGCTGAAAGAAAAGTTCCTCGCCGGCGGAAAATCAAACGGTTATCCGGTGAAATCGCTCGAAAAAATATGGGCCGACTGGGAAAAGTTCGCGCAATACGCTTTCAATAAATCGCACAGCACGTGCTATTCGTGGGTGGCTTATCAAACCGCCTGGTTAAAAGCCAATTATCCGTCGGAATACATGGCGTCGGTATTGTCGAACAACCTGAACAACATCACGGAAATTACCAAGTTCATGGACGAATGCAAAGCGATGGGAATCAACGTTCTTTCGCCCGACGTGAACGAGTCGGTACTGAAATTTTCCGTAAACCCGCAGGGTGATATCCGTTTTGGGCTGGCCGCCATAAAAAGCGTGGGGCAAGGCGCCGTGCACAGCATCATTGTAGAACGCCAACAAAACGGAGCATTTAAAGATGTTTTCGATTTTGTGGAGCGGGTAAACTTGTCGTCGTGCAACAAAAAAGCCATAGAATCGCTGGCGCTGGCCGGCGCTTTCGACTCCCTTCCGGGTGTGAAACGCGAACACTTTATGTCGATAAACAGTAAAGGCGAAGATTTTCTGGAAACACTTATCCGGTACGGAAACAAATTCCAGCAAGACAAATATCAATCCATGAACTCGCTTTTCGGAGACGACGTGTCGTTTATGATTGCCCGTCCCGAATTGCCAAAAACGGAAAATTTTTCCGATCTGGTAAGATTGAATAAAGAACGCGAACTGATCGGCATTTACCTGTCGGCACATCCGCTTGACGATTACGAATTTATCCTGAATTACGTATGCACGGCCAATTGTGCGAAGCTGCAGGACTTAATTCCGCTCAACGGAAAAGACGTAACGTTTGGCGGCCTGGTTACCAACGTGCGCGAAGGACAAACCAAGCGCGGAAGCCCATACACCATCCTGAGCATAGAAGATTACGCGGGCAGTTGCGAGCTGGCTTTTTTTGGCGATGATAGCGTGAATTTCGGAAAATACGCACGCGTAGGCCTCTCCATCTACCTAACGGGGAAAATTCAACCCAAACGGTTCAGGCCGGAAGAGCTGGAGATAAAAGTGAACTCCATCAACCTGCTCTCGGAAGTGAAAGACAGGCTGGTTTCCAAAATTACGCTCCAACTTCCGATAAGAGACCTAGACGATACGATTGTATCGGAATTATCGGCGCTGATGAAAAACAATTCAGGCAATTCGTTGTTATATTTTCAGATCATTGGTGAAGAAACCAACATGAATCTGCAGCTTTTTTCGCGTCCGTCAAAAATTCGGGTCAACAAACATTTGATAGACAATTTGAAGAACAATTTGAATATCGAATTTAAGATAAATTGAGCGAGGAACGAGTGCAGCTTACGGAAGACATAATCCCTGAATTGCCCGCTTGGAAAGCGGCACATTGAAAGTTCGACCACTTCGGGTGGGAACCACTT
>JAUNRY010000215.1 GCA_030539475.1 Bacteroidia bacterium
GGGATTTCGGGTTTGGCGAGGATTTGTTGGGGAGAGTTGGGAGTTATTTCTTGCTGTGCAACTTCCGTTTGTGCCGATTCTGCAACTTCCCCTGTTGGCGATTGGTTTTTCTTTTCCGGGTTGCAGGAGAGAAGTGAGAATAGTATTATTAGAATGAAAGAAGCCGTACGCATATCAATGCTTGTAAATTAAGTTGATTTCGGAAAGTTCTTGCCCTATTTGATGAATGCCGAATAATATTTTTTCGGTTTGTGCCTCGGATGGTTTTTTGTGTCCTTGCACGTATTGCGATAGCAATGTGGGGTTCATTCCGATTTTATCGGCAAGGAATTTTGCGTTTAACACTTTATAGTATTGAAAAAACTGTTTAAAGTCGATTTCGAATTTCAAATTCTCTTGGGTAACGGCAACATTTTCCTCTTCAAAATGCAAATTTGCAGCTTCCAATGCATTGTTCATTAATTCAATAACGGTTTTTCCCGTTGTGTAAACAGGATACTCCTCGGAGAAAGCAGAAAAACCGGTATCGGTTTTTTCTACTATCATTTTTATTTTTTTTCTGAATGCTTTCATAATCTTTTCAATCTATTTTATTCCTGCATCTTTTAAAATCTTATTCTCCAATCCCTTTCCCATTTCTTGGCTTCCGTGGTTCGGGAAAATAAGAGTTCCTTCTTTTAGGTCGTGTTTCAATTTTACGTGCGATCCTTTCTGCGAAATCGGATACCAACCGTCTTTAATTAATATCCTGTATAATTCGGAACATTTCATAATTCTTATTGGCTTATCGCTCAACAAAGGTAAATTATTATTTACTTTTCTGCAAATATTTTATGATTTAAATTTATCATAAGCGAAAGGCGGTTTAGAACCGCCGTTCGCTATCGCGCGAAGCGCATTATCCTACTTCACCTCCACTTCAATCCATTTCGATCTGTCGGGAGGTGTGGGAGCTGTTACCCGTTTGCGAGGGTTGCGTTTCAGCTCGTCCAGCAGCACTTCCACCGCTTTTTCGATGCTTGGGTCGTTGCCTTTGGCCAGCTCTTCGGGACGGTCGATGACTTCGATATCGGGATATACGCCGATACCTTCGATAATCCAATTGCCGTCTTTATCGTAAATGCCGAACCGGGGAACGGAAATATAGCCGCCGTCCACCAAACGGGCATTTCCCGAAATGCCGATTAATCCGCCCCACGTGCGCGTTCCGATAAGCTTGCCTTCGCCCGTTTTGCGGAAGAAGTACGGAAAAGCATCGCCGCCCGATGATGAATATCCGTTAATAAGCATCGCTTTGGGGCCGTCGTGCGCAATTCCGGGCGTGGCCATCGGTTGCGGAAGCCCGTTGCGATGCCAGTAAACCAGCGTTCGGCGATTGAGCAGTTCAATCATAGTGCCGGGAATAAATCCGCCGCCGTTGTAGCGGTCGTCGATAATGAGCGCCTCTTTATCGTTGTAAGAATACATTCCGCGATACAGTTCGCGGTTTCCTTCCACGGCGGTGTTGGGCACGTGAATGTAGCCGATGCGTCCGCCCGAGAGTTCGTCCACCATCGCGCGGCGTTCGTTCACCCAATCCATATAGCGCAGTTCTTGCTCGCTTGTAATGGTTTTAACGGTTGACGTGCGCGCACCCGACGCCGACGGCGAACTGTTTACTGCCAGTTCGATGTGGCGATTGCCCAGGTTTTCCAACAATTCGTACGGATTGGTGTCGGTGGTGAGGTTTGTGCCGTTTATGCTGATGATATAATCACCTTCTTTTACATCCACGCCTGTTTCCGTAAGCGGTGAGCGGCGGCTTTCGTTCCAGTTCTCGCCCGGATAAATTTTCTTGATTCTGTATCGCTTTGCCGATAAATCGGCTTCCAGTTCGGCGCCCAGCAAACCGCCGTTGATGCGGTCGGTGCCGCCGATATCGCCCCAATCCACATAAGCGTGCCCGGCGTTGGATTCGCTCACAACTTCGTTCAGAATATAATCCAAATCGAAGCGGCCGGGAACGTGAGGCAGCATCGCGCCGTAAGTTTTCTTTATGGCGTCCCAATCCACGCCGTGGAGGTTATCTACGTAAAAATAATCGCGAAAAATGCGGAAAGCATCGTCGTAAATCTGTTTCCACTCTTTTTGCGGCTCGATTTTCATATTCAGGTGAGTTAAATCGAGGTGTCTTGAACCGGTTTTTTGTCCCGTTTGGTTTTTTGCCACGGCGTAATTCTGTCCTGCGCGGTAAATAAACGATTTCCCATCGGCCGCCAGTGTACCGTTTCCGGCGCCATCGAGAATTTCTTCTGTTTTTTCGTCTTTGATGTTGTAACGCATCACCTTGTTTCCCGATGCATAGAGCAATCCTTCATCCACTGCGCCAATGAGGCGGTAATTTCCTGCCGAAACGGGAAGCGCCGCGATGCGGTTTTGGATGTTTTCCAAATCGATTTGCACATTCACTTCCGATTTGCTTTTATCGTCTGTTTTTGCGGGTTCGGTTTTTTCATCGCCAAACGGTTCCGTATCGTTTTTGTATTGCGTTAATGTTGTGCCATCGTTTTGAAGCGGAACAACGTAGATGCGCCCGGCATTGTTGTAGAGGTAATCGAACTCGAAACTGCTGAATGCCAGGTTAAAATCGCGATTCGATACAAAGAACAGGAATTTTCCGTCGCGGCTGAAAACCGGGTTTCCATCGGAAAAAGCGGCATCGGTAACCTGATGTTTTCGGTTGGTTGAAACCTGATACACCCACAACGCCGATTGCGAGTTGGGCGATGTTTTGCTGTACGCTACCCAATCGCCGTCGGGCGAGAACGTGTAGTCGCGTATTTCATCGGCGGAGGCATTGTCGATGGCTGTTTGCCGGCCGGTTGCGGCATCCACCAGCCACAGATTCATCGTGCGGTCGCTGTACACGAGGTGTGTGTTTCTGGGCGACCATTCCGCCATATTTTTCCAGGCTTTGGAGCCTTTTGTCAACTGTTTGGGCTGCGCGCCTTTTCGGTTTTCCAGCAGGTACATTTCGTATTCGCCGGTGGCATCGGAATAGTAGGCGATTTGCCTGCCATCGGGAGACCAAACCGGGAAAATTTCGCGAACGCCTTGCGAATTGGTAAGGTTTTCTATTTCGCCGTTTTCCACCGGAACCGAATAGATATCGCCCCGCGCTTCGAACAACGCCCTTTTTCCGCCGGGCGACAGCGAATAACTGCCAATGAAATCTTTCACGTTGCGGAAATAGGGTTGCAGGTTGGGATTATCGAAATGGATGGAAACGTTGATTTTGTTGTCCGTTCCCGATGCCAAATCCAGCACGTGCAAGTATCCGCCGTTTTCATAAACCAATTTTCCGTTGCTGCCCGATGGCCACATTACGTCAAATTGGGTGTGGTTTGTAACTTGCGTGTTTTGTTTGGTGCGCGTGTTGTATCGCCAGATATTGAGGCGCGTATCCTGGTCGGACGCGTAAAAAATATCTTCGCCGTGCCACGTTGGCCATTGGTCTGTGCCCACCCAATGCGTGATTTGCTCCGATGTATTGTTGCGCAGGTCGTACGTCCACAATTCGGTAGCGCGGCCGCCTTTGTAGCGTTTCCACGTGCGAAATTCGCGGTCAACGGGCGTGAAGCAAAGCTGCGAGCCGTCGGGCGAGAACGTGGCGAAACCGCCGTTCACAATGGGCAGCGGTTCCTCAAAACCGCCGTCGATGCTCACGGTGAAATACTTGCCGTTGCGTTCGCCAAACGTGGTTCGGTTGGCACGAAACAGGATGCGTTTGCTGTCGGGAGTCCAGTCCAGCACCACGTTGTCGAAACCGCCGCGCGGCGGCATCACGCCTTCGGAGTTGTAGAACGTGAGTTGGCGAGCCGTGCCGCCTTCGGCGGGCATTACCCAAATTTGGCGGCTGCCCGAATATTCTGCCGAGAAGGCAATCCAACGCCCGTCGGGCGATATTTTCGGGAACAGTTCCAACCCGGCGTGCGAGGTGAGTCGTTTGGCCGTGCCGCCGGTGGCGGATACCGACCAGATATCGCCGGCATAAACGAAAGCTACCAAGTTTCCGTTGATATCGGGATAACGCAACATACGGGCGTTATCGGTGGCTGATACGCTGAAAAGTATCAGGCTGAGGGTGAGAATTGTGAGGAGTTTTTTCATT
>JAUNRY010000011.1 GCA_030539475.1 Bacteroidia bacterium
CCAAAATAATTATTATCTTTGTTATCCTTTTTTCAAAGTAAAATCATTACACAATTTATTTATAGAGTTAAGTGAGCAAGCAGATAGTTGAAACCCCGATGATGAAGCAGTACAACGAGATTAAAAACCAACATCCCGATGCTGTTTTGCTCTTCAGGGTAGGCGATTTTTACGAAACCTTTTCAGACGACGCAATTACCGCGGCGGAAATCTTGGGAATAACGCTAACGCGTCGCGCCAACGGCGCCGCTCAATATGTTGAGCTGGCCGGATTTCCCCACCACGCCCTCGATACCTACCTGCCCAAATTGGTTCGTGCCGGAAAGCGCGTGGCAATCTGCGACCAGCTGGAAGACCCAAAGCTCACCAAGAAAATCGTCAAGCGCGGCATCACCGAGTTGGTTACCCCCGGCGTTTCCATCAACGATAATGTACTGAACCACAAAGAAAATAACTTCCTCGCCTCCGTTTATTCCGCGAACGGAAAAGTGTTTGGCATCTCTTTTCTCGATATTTCCACCGGCGAATTTCTCACTACCGAAGGCTCCAAAGACGAAACAGACAAACTGCTTTCCAACTTTTCCCCCAAAGAAATTCTCATCGAGCGCGGCAATAAACGCAAGTTCGAAGAGTTTTTCGGGCAGGGATACTTCTTTTTTGAACTCGACGACTGGATTTTTACCGATGATGCCGCGCGCGACCGCCTGTTAGCCCATTTCGACACCAAAAACCTGAAAGGATTCGGCGTGCAAAACCTATCGCTCGGAATCATCGCCTCCGGCGCCGTGCTGCACTACCTCGATATTACCCAGCACACACAATTGAGCCACATTGTAGCGCTCAGGCAAATTGAAGAAAGCCGCTACGTGCGTCTCGATAAATTCACGGCGCGAAGCCTGGAGCTTATTTCCACAATGAACGAAGGCGGTAAGAGCCTGCTGGAAGTGCTCGACAAAACCATCTCCCCCATGGGTTCACGCATGTTGCGCCGCTGGATGGTTTTTCCGCTCAAAGAGATAAAGCCCATTGAAAACCGGCTGGATGTGGTGGAGAATTTTTTTCGCGAAACGGAGTTAAAGCAGTTGCTCGAAGAAAAACTATCCCTCATCGGCGATTTGGAGCGAATTATATCCAAAGCAGCCGTGGGGCGCATTTCTCCCCGCGAAGTTGTGCAGTTGAAAGTGGCGTTGACGGCCATTGAACCGGTGTGCGAAGCGTTTCTGGCGTCAGAAAACACCAGCCTGCGGGAAATGGGCGAGCAGTTGAATCCTTGCCCGGTAATTCGCGACCGCATCGAGCGTGAAATCTTCCCCGACCCTCCCGCGCTATTGAACAAAGGCGGAGTTATTAAAAAAGGTGTCCATCCGCAACTGGACGAGTTGCGCCATATTGCCTATTCCGGCAAAGATTACCTCATGCAGCTGCAGCAGCGAAAAAGCGCCGAAACGGGCATCCCGTCGCTAAAAATAGCGTTCAACAACGTTTTCGGGTATTACATCGAAGTGCGCAATACGCACAAGGACAAAGTGCCCGAAACCTGGATACGCAAGCAAACGCTGGTAAGCGCCGAGCGATACATTACCGAAGAGCTGAAAGAGTACGAAGAAAAAATACTGGGAGCCGAAGAAAAAATCGCTACCCTCGAAGCCCAACTCTACAATTCGCTTGTGGAGAGTTTGATAGAATACATTCCCACTATTCAGGTAAACGCCAACGTTATTGCCCGCGCCGACTGTTTGTTGTCTTTTGCAAAAGCGGCACGGGAAAATAAATACATCCGCCCCGATATAAACGAGTCGGACGCCATTGATATTAAAGGTGGGCGCCATCCCGTTATCGAGAAACAACTTCCGCCCGATGAACCGTACATTGCCAACGATGTTTATCTCGACCGCGATTCGCAGCAAATCATCATCATTACCGGGCCCAACATGGCCGGTAAATCGGCTCTGTTGCGGCAAACGGCGCTTATTACCATTATGGCGCAAATCGGAAGTTTTGTTCCGGCAGAATCGGCAACGATTGGCTTGGTGGATAAGATTTTCACCCGCGTCGGCGCGTCGGATAATATCTCGCTGGGCGAGTCCACGTTTATGGTAGAGATGAACGAAGCGGCCAATATCATCAACAACATTTCGGAACGAAGCCTGGTGCTTTTCGATGAACTGGGGCGCGGAACAAGCACGTACGACGGCATATCGATTGCCTGGTCCATAGTGGAATACATTCACGAGCACCCCAAGGCGAGAGCCAAAACCCTTTTCGCCACGCATTACCACGAGCTGAACGAAATGGAGAAATCGTTTAAGCGAATCAAAAATTATAACGTTGCCGTTAAGGAAATTGACAACAAAGTGATTTTCCTGCGGAAACTTCTCCCGGGCGGAAGCGAACACAGTTTCGGTATTCATGTAGCCAAAATGGCGGGAATGCCCCAGAGCATCACCAAGCGCTCGGAAGCCATTCTGGAACAGATGGAGGCCTCCAACCGTAAACAGGGAATCAATAAACCCATAAAAGATATTGCGGAAAAACGCGAGGGTTATCAGCTAAGTTTTTTTCAACTCGATGATCCGATACTGAGCCAGGTGCGCGATGAAATACTCAATACCGATGTAAATAACCTCACACCCATTCAGGCGCTGAACAAACTGAACGAAATTAAGAAAATTGTGAAAGGGAAATGATTGCCGGCTGCGGGCTTGTCTCCAAGTCTCCCAGTCTCTCACAAATACCGCCCGCTTTGCAGAAAATATTACAATAATAATGCTAACGTTTTTTTATAAAACTACGCCTTATTGGGTAAAAATCCCCAATTTATCCTCTTTTTTGCTTTTTTTCTACAAAAAATAAACAAATTCCAACGCAAGTGTGTTAATATTCAAAAGTCGTTGAGACATCTTATTTTAAATAAATATTTATTAAAACATTGACTTATGAAACTTAGAAATTTATTTATCGTTGGTTTACTGGCTGTTGCAGCCTTCGCCACAACAGCAAACGCACAAAGTTACAGAACTGCATTTGGTGCACGATTGGGTTACGACAGCGGCCTTACGCTGAAACATTTCTTTGCGCCGTCAAGCGCATTCGAAGGAATTTTAAGTGTATCGCCCCGTTATTTTCAATTAACCGGTTTGTATGAATACCAACAACCGCTTCCCGGAGCGCCCGGTTTGGATTGGTTTGTTGGGTTGGGAGCCCATATCGGGAATATTTATCACAAAGACTATGCGGGTTCGGGACGTTTTCTGGTAGGTGGCGATCTCATCGCTGGCCTTGAATACACGTTCCCAACAGCGCCATTTTCCATGTCGCTCGACTGGAAGCCGTCGTTTAACTTCACAAACGATTACAACGACTACTGGTATGCAGGGCTTGCACTTAGCATACGCTACACTTTCAGATAAGAAAGCAGATTCAAGTGTTTTATTAAACCGTTCTCATGGCGAGAGCGGTTTTTTTTGTGCCGTGTTTTTCGTACTTTTGTATTCCGCAGAAACAACTAAATGGAAAATTTACTCAATACACTCAATCCCGCTCAACGTGCAGCCGTAGAATTTTGCGACGGCCCGTCGCTCATTATTGCCGGCGCCGGATCGGGCAAAACCCGTGTGCTTACTTACAAAATTGCTTATTTGCTGGAGCAGGGACTTCCGCCTTATTACATTCTGGCGCTCACATTTACCAACAAGGCCGCGCGTGAAATGAAATCGCGTATTGCCGAGTTGGTGGGCGAAAAAAAAGCGCGCCAACTTTGGATGGGCACTTTCCATTCCATTTTTTCCCGAATCTTACGCAACGAAGCCGAAAAAATAGGCTTCAATTCCAATTTCACCATTTTCGATTCGTCGGATTCATCCAACTTAATCCGCCTTATCATCAAAGAGATGCAGCTGGACGATAAAATTTACAAGCCGGGCGGAGTTCACAATCAGATATCGAGAGCAAAAAACGGCCTGATAACCCCGAAGATGTATGCGCAAAACAGGGAAATTATTGAATACGATCGCTCGTCCAAACGCCCGCAGCTGTTCGAAATTTATCAACGATACCAAAGCCGGCTAAAAGCTGCCAACAGCATGGATTTCGACGATTTGCTGATGTACACAAACATCCTGCTGCGCGACCATGCCGATGTGCTGGAAAACTACCGGAACCGTTTTCAGTTTATACTTGTGGATGAATATCAGGATACCAACTTCGCGCAACACCTTATCGTGAAACAACTGGCGGAGTTGCATCACCGGGTATGCGTGGTAGGCGACGACGCGCAAAGTATTTACTCTTTCCGCGGGGCTAATATCGATAATATCCTGAAATTCAAATCCACGTTCCCAAAAACTCAAATCTTCAAGCTGGAGCAAAACTACCGTTCAACAAAAAACATCGTAAACGCCGCCAACAGCCTTATCAAGAAAAATACGGAACAGATTTTCAAGGATGTTTTTTCGGAAAACGAGGAAGGTGAAAAAATAGAAGTAGTTAGCGCATTTTCCGATTTCGAGGAAGGGCTTATCGTTTCCAACAAAATAGCGCGGATGCGCTACGAAGAACACGCCGCCTTTAGCGATTTCGCTATTTTATACCGCACCAACGCGCAATCGCGCATCTTTGAAGAATCGTTGCGCAAGAAAAATATTCCGTACCGGATTTACGGCGGGTTGTCTTTCTATCAGCGAAAGGAAATAAAAGACATCATCAGCTATTTTAGGTTAATTGTAAATCCCGGCGATGAAGAAGCGTTTCGCCGTGTTGTGAATTATCCTGCACGGGGCATCGGCAATGTTACCGTAACAAAAATAAGTGAAGCCGCCCGGTTGCATAATGTGAGCCTGTGGCAAATATTGTCATCGCCCTTGCAATACAACTTGAACGTGAATGCCGGTACTGCCAAAAGGCTGGAAGGTTTTCATGAACTCATCGGCGGTTTTATTGCCGATAACGAAACCATGAACGCTTATGACCTGGCTCAAAATGTATTGAAGCAGAGTGGCATTGTAAAAGAAGCTTACGAAGATATGACTCCCGAAGGCATGAGCCGCGCGCAAAACATTCAGGAGTTGCTCAACGCCATGAGCGGGTTTGTGGCCGAAAGGCTGGAACAGGGCGAAGAAGATGTCCGTTTGATAGATTTCCTGTCGGAAGTTTCGCTGCTTACCGACCAGGATACGGGAAACGACACCGATAACGAGAGAGTTACGCTCATGACCGTTCACTCCGCTAAAGGGCTGGAGTTTAACCACGTTTTTGTTGTGGGAATGGAAGAAGATCTTTTCCCGTCGAACATGGCAAAATTCGAACCGCGCGGACTGGAGGAAGAGCGCCGCTTGTTTTACGTAGCCATTACGCGAGCCAAAAAAACGTGTACCATCTCTTTCGCCAAAAGCCGCTTCAGAAACGGAAGCACGAATGCCACCCGCGAAAGCCGGTTCCTGCAGGATATCGATTCCAAATTCTTGCTCATGGAACGGAATACACTCTCCTCTTTCAAAGAAGGGGCGTCCGACGGTTTTTGGGAAACGATGCACCGGAACCGGGAATCATCCGGTTTAGCGCCCGCCTCGGCTTACAGCAATTTTAAGCGTCCGCCGCAACAAACACCGAAAGAAAAGAGCGCAACCTCGTCTATCCCTTTATCGAAAGAAGCCGCCGGGTTGCGGCAAGGAAATATTATAGAACACGAGCGGTTCGGCAGGGGAGTGGTTACGGCCATCGAGCAATCGGGAGGCGATAAGCGCGCGTTTGTCGATTTCGATTCCGCCGGGCAAAAGCAACTGTTGTTGAAATTCGCCAAGTTTACCATAATCGGGTAATCCCGGCGGCCGATTACCGGCCTAACGGTTTTTTATATCAGAAAAAATCACTAAATTTGAACTCTTTTTCAGATAAAACAACAATAAGAAAATAATCATCCATAAATCAGAATAAAATGTCAAAAAGTGCTTTACAAATTGCAAGGGCAAGCTATGTTCCTAAGATGCCATACGTGTTAAACGGTAACGTGCAGCCCAAAGAGGGAGAGGCCACTACATCGGTGAGCGACCCGGAAGAGATAAAAAAACTGTTTCCCAACACGTACGGAATGCCCATTATTTCTTTTGAACAATCCGACGGCGAAATGGGAACGGAAAGCCCGGTAAATGTGGGCGTAATTTTGTCGGGAGGACAAGCTCCGGGCGGACACAACGTTATTGCCGGAATTTTCGACGGAATCAAACGCCTGCACCCCGATAGCCGGCTTTATGGCTTTATACTTGGCCCGGCCGGGTTAGTGAATCACGAATACAAGGAACTTACTGCCGAAATCATTGACGAATACCGCAACACGGGCGGATTTGACATTATCGGTTCGGGACGTACCAAACTCGAAGAAAAGGCACAATTCGACAAAGGATTGGAGATTCTGAAAAAACTCGGTATCCGCGCGCTGGTGATTATCGGCGGAGACGATTCCAATACCAACGCTTGCGTGCTGGCCGAATATTACAAATCCATCAACGCGGGAGTGCAGGTCATAGGCTGCCCCAAAACTATTGACGGCGACCTGAAAAACGAACAGATTGAAACTTCGTTTGGCTTCGATACGGCTTGCAAAGTGTATTCCGAAGTTATCGGAAATATCCAGCGCGACTGTAACTCGGCGCGCAAGTACTGGCACTTCATTAAGCTGATGGGGCGTTCGGCGTCGCACATAGCGCTGGAATGCGCGTTGCAAACGCAGCCCAATGTTTGTATTATATCGGAAGAGGTGGAAGCCAAGCAACAATCGCTCGACGATGTTATCGATGATATTGCCACCGTGGTTGCGCGCCGCGCGGAAAAAGGAATGGATTTCGGAACGGTTCTGATTCCCGAAGGATTGGTGGAATTTATTCCGGCCATGAAAGCGCTCATTTCCGAATTGAACGATTACCTGGCACATCACCAGGAAGAGTTTGATCTGGTGCGCCGTTCGGGAAAACGCGATTACATCATCAGCAAACTTTCTGCGGAAAACTCGAAGATTTATGCCAGCCTGCCCGAAACGGTGGCTCGTCAGCTGACGCTCGATCGCGATCCGCACGGAAATGTTCAGGTTTCGTTGATAGAAACGGAAAAACTGTTGGCAGAGATGGTGAAGAAGCGCCTCGATGAGTGGAAAAAACAAGGCAAGTACAACGGTAAATTCGCCACCATAACTCACTTTTTCGGGTACGAAGGACGCTGCGCCGCTCCATCGAACTACGATACCGATTATTGCTATTCATTGGGCTACACGGCTGCCATGCTCATTGCCTCCGGAAAAACCGGATACATGTCGTCGGTGCGCAATACTACCGCTCCCGCCAGCGAATGGGTTGCCGGAGGAATTCCCATCACCATGATGATGAACATGGAGCGTCGTCACGGAGAAATGAAACCGGTAATACAAAAAGCCTTGGTAAAACTGGACGGCAATCCTTTCAGGTATTTCGCCGGCCAGCGCGACACCTGGGCTATTGAAACCGCTTACCTTTACCCGGGGCCTATCCAATATTTCGGGCCTACCGAAGTTTGCGACCAACCGAGCAAAACGTTGCAGTTGGAACAACAATAGGCAATCATCCGCAGCTCGCTCGCTCGGGTGCTTCGGTTTTTAACCGAAGCAGTAAAAAGCCCGGCGGAAAGCGATACAGTGCTCAATACAAACCGGGGGCGTCATTTTCAAATGACGCCCCCGGTATAATTTATAGCTGTTGCCCGTTGCCGGACATCATTTCTACGCTTCTTCTTCCTGATACAGCGGTGAACGTTTTGCTGCATTCATGCGGTCGAAATCTTCTTTTGAGCCGGCAATGATTTTGTCGTACTCGCGAAGGCCTGTTCCTGCCGGAATCAAGTGCCCGCAAATAACGTTTTCTTTCAGCCCCTCCAGTGTGTCCACTTTTCCGTTGATGGCGGCGTCGTTCAACACCTTGGTGGTTTCCTGGAACGAAGCAGCCGACATGAAGCTGGTGGTTTGCAGCGCGGCGCGCGTGATACCTTGCAGCACCTGATTGGCGGTTGCCGGAATAGCGTCGCGGCTTTCAACCAGTTTCAGGTCGCGGCGTTTTAGCGAACTGTTTTCGTCGCGCAGCTTGCGCACGGTAACAATCTGTCCCGGCTCGAATATTTGGGAATCTCCGGCATCCACGATAACTTTTTTACCCCAGATGCGATCGTTTTCTTCCATCATTTCGTGCTTGTCAACCAATTGTTGCTCCAGGAATCGGGTATCGCCCGGTTCAACCACTTCTACCTTGCGCATCATCTGACGAACAATTACTTCGAAGTGCTTGTCGTTGATTTTCACACCTTGCAAGCGATACACATCCTGAACTTCGTTCACAATGTATTCCTGAACGGCCGTTGGCCCCATAATCGCCAGAATGTCGGCGGGAGTGGTAGCTCCGTCCGATAGCGGCATGCCGGCGCGTACGAAGTCGTTTTCCTGAACAAGAATCTGTTTCGATAGCGGCACCAGGTATTTTTTGATTTCTCCGGTTTTTGATGTAACGGATATTTCCTGATTACCGCGTTTGATCTTGCCAAACGATACTTCTCCGTCAATTTCGGATACAACCGCGGGATTAGACGGGTTTCGCGCTTCGAACAACTCGGTAACACGCGGGAGTCCTCCCGTAATATCACCGGTTTTTCCCACCGCGCGTGGAATTTTCACCAGCACATCGCCAACTTTTATTTCGTCGTCTTCGTTTTTCACAATGTGAGCACCAAGCGGCAAGGAGTAAGTGCGCTGTACATCATCGTCTTGATTCACGATATGAGCCGAAGGAGCCTTGGTTTTATCGCGCGATTCGATGATGACTTTCTCTTTCAATCCGGTTTGCTCGTCCGATTCCACTTTATAGGTAATACCTTCAATAAAGTTTTCGAACTTGATTCTACCGCCTGCTTCCGAGATGATTACCGCGTTAAACGGATCCCATTCGCAAATCAAATCGCCTTTTTTCACTTTGTCGCCATCGTTGAAATACAGTTTTGCACCGTAAGGAACGTTGTGCGAGAGAAGAACAATTTTGGTGTTCGGATCAATAATACGCATTTCCACCAACCGGCTCACTACCACTTTGTAGGTTTTTCCTTCCGCGTCTTGCGATTCAACGAAGCGGAGCTCGTCGAATTCCAGAATACCGTCGTATTTGGTAACGATTCTGTTTTCGGCGGCGATGTTGGAAGCAATACCTCCCACGTGGAAAGTACGCAACGTAAGCTGTGTACCCGGTTCGCCAATGGATTGAGCGGCAATAACGCCCACGGCTTCCCCTTTTTGCACCATTTGTCCGGTAGCGAGGTTTCGGCCGTAGCATTTGGCGCAAACACCGTGGCGGGATTCACAAGTGAGCACCGAACGGATTTCTACGCGTTCGATGGGAGAGCTGTCTATTTTTTCGGCAATTTCTTCCGTAATTTCATCGCCGGAGTTTACCAAAATATCGCCGGTAGTAGGATGTTGAACATCGTGTACGGAAACGCGTCCGAGAATACGCTCGTTGAGCGATGCGATTACTTCGTCGTTGTTCTTAATGGCTGATGCAGCCAATCCGCGCAATGTGCCGCAGTCCACTTCGTTGATGATGACGTCTTGCGAAACGTCCACCAAGCGGCGTGTCAGGTAACCGGCATCGGCCGTTTTCAGTGCCGTATCGGCAAGCCCTTTACGCGCACCGTGCGTGGAGATGAAGTATTCCAATACCGAAAGCCCTTCCTTAAAGTTGGAAAGAATGGGGTTTTCGATAATCTGTGCGCCTTCGGCGCCGCTCTTTTGCGGTTTGGCCATCAATCCACGCATACCGGAGAGCTGACGGATCTGCTCGCGCGAACCACGGGCGCCCGAATCGAGCATCATGTACACGGAGTTGAAACCTTTGTCGTCTTCGGCCAGTTGCTTCATCAGAATGTTGGACAACTTGGAGTTGATGTGCGTCCACGTGTCGATAATCTGGTTGTACCGCTCGTTATACGTGATGAATCCCATGTTGTAGTTATCCATAATCTGCTCCACTTCGGCGTACCCTTGCTGGATGAGATCTTCTTTTTCTTTCGGGATAATTACATCTTCGAGGTTGAAAGACAATCCGCCTCTGAAAGCCATTTTGTATCCTAAATCCTTGATATCGTCCAGGTATTGGGCTGTGCGGGCTACTCCGCAGGTTTTTATCACTTTTCCGATAATATCGCGAAGTGATTTTTTCGAGAGCAGCTCGTTGATGTATCCCACTTCTTTGGGAATATATTCGTTGGTGATTACGCGTCCAACGGTTGTCTGGTGCATCTTGCGGATGGGATCGCCGTTTTCGTCGATATCGTCAACCATAACATTCACCAGCGCGTGAATTTCCACTCTGCCTTCATTGTAAGCTATGATGGATTCTTCTTCGCCGTAGAAAGTCATGCCTTCGCCGCGCGCTCCCGGCCGTATTTTTGTGATGTAGTACAGCCCAAGCACCATATCTTGCGAGGGAACCGTGATGGGTGCTCCGTTGGCCGGATTCAGTATGTTGTGCGAAGCCAGCATCAGAATTTGAGCTTCCAGAATGGCCTCGTTACCAAGCGGCAGGTGAACGGCCATTTGGTCGCCGTCGAAGTCGGCGTTGAATGCCGTACACGATAGCGGGTGAAGCTGAATGGCTTTTCCTTCAATGAGTTTAGGCTGAAAAGCCTGAATACCCAAGCGGTGAAGTGTAGGGGCGCGGTTCAGGAGAACGGGGTGCCCTTTCATCACGTATTCCAGGATGTCGTAAACCACGGGTTCTTTTCTGTCGACGATTTTTTTCGCCGATTTCACCGTTTTAACGATTCCTCTCTCAATGAGTTTACGGATGATGAACGGTTTATAGAGTTCGGCCGCCATGTCTTTGGGCAAACCGCATTCGTGCATTTTAAGCTCCGGGCCTACCACGATAACCGAACGAGCCGAATAGTCCACACGTTTACCGAGCAGGTTCTGGCGGAAACGCCCTTGTTTCCCTTTCAAACTGTCGGAAAGCGATTTGAGCGGACGGTTGGAATCGGTTTTAATCGCGCTCGATTTTCGTGAGTTGTCGAACAGCGAATCAACGGCTTCCTGCAACATACGTTTTTCGTTGCGCAGGATCACGTCGGGAGCTTTAATATCGATGAGCCTTTTCAAGCGGTTGTTGCGGATAATTACGCGGCGATACAAATCGTTGAGGTCTGATGTAGCAAAGCGTCCTCCGTCCAGCGGAACCAAGGGGCGCAAATCGGGCGGAATAACGGGAACCACTTTCATGACCATCCAATCCGGCTTGTTTACGCTTTTCGACCCGCGAAACGCTTCCACTACCTGAAGCTGTTTCAGGGCTTCGTTCTTGCGCTGTTGCGAAGTGTCGGTGTTGGCGCGGTGGCGCAGTTGGTTGGCCAGCTTATCGAGATTGATGCGTTCCAGCAAATCGAGGATTGCTTCGGCACCCATTTTCGCGATAAACTTGTTGGGGTCTGTATCTTCCAGCAGTTGATTGTCTTTGGGAAGCGTGTCTAATAAATCCAGGTATTCTTCTTCGCTCAGCAAATCCCTTTCGGCTACTTTGTCTTCGAGTACGCCGGGCTGAATTACCACGTATCTTTCGTAATAGATAATGGAGTCCAGTTTTTTAGTGGGGATTCCCAACAGATAACCTATTTTGTTGGGCAACGAGCGGAAATACCAGATGTGCGCCACGGGAACTACCAGATGAATATGCCCGGTGCGTTCGCGGCGTACTTTTTTTTCCGTAACTTCCACACCGCATCGGTCGCACACAATGCCTTTGTAGCGAATGCGTTTGTATTTTCCGCAATGGCACTCGTAGTCTTTTACGGGGCCGAAAATGCGTTCGCAAAACAATCCGTCGCGCTCGGGTTTGTAGGTGCGGTAGTTTATGGTTTCAGGTTTTAGCACTTCGCCGAAAGAACTTTCCAGAATTTGTTCGGGAGATGCCAAACTGATGGTTATTTTTGAAAAGTTACTCTTTATTTTATTTTCTTTTCTAAATGCCATATTGTTAATTTGTAATGTGCCAATTAATCAATGCGGCAATATGCCAATTTTGAGCGTGCTGTTTACCGGCACATTGGCACATTGATACATTAGTGTAATTTATTAGTCGAGATCCATGCTCAAGCCTAATCCTTTCAGCTCGTGAAGCAGTACGTTCAGCGACTCGGGAATACCGGGCTGCGGCATTGCCTCGCCTTTCACTATGGATTCGTATGCTTTGGAACGCCCTACAACGTCGTCGGATTTCACGGTCAGGATTTCCTGCAGGATGTGCGACGCGCCGAATGCTTCGAGCGCCCAAACCTCCATTTCTCCGAAACGCTGTCCTCCGAACTGCGCTTTACCTCCCAGCGGCTGCTGCGTGATGAGCGAGTACGGGCCGATGGATCGGGCGTGCATTTTGTCTTCTACCATGTGGCCGAGTTTCAGCATATAGATGATACCTACGGTTGCGGGTTGGTCGAAACGCTCGCCTGTGCCGCCGTCGTACAGATACGTTTTTCCGTATCGGGGAACGCCGGCTTTATCTGTCCATTCGTTCAGGTCGTCTAACGACGCGCCATCGAAAATGGGCGTAGCGAATTTCACGTCCAGGTTTTTACCCGCCCATCCGAGAACGGTTTCAAAAATCTGCCCCAGGTTCATACGCGAGGGTACGCCCAGCGGGTTCAGAACGATGTCAACCGGTGTTCCGTCGGCAAGGAAAGGCATGTCTTCGGAACGAACAATTTTGGATACGATACCTTTGTTACCGTGGCGTCCGGCCATTTTGTCGCCTACTTGAATTTTGCGTTTCTTGGCTACGTAAACCTTTGCAATTTGCATGATTCCGGACGGAAGCTCGTCGCCGATGGTTAAATCGAAACGTTTGCGTTTGAGTTCCGCGTCCAGTTCTTTGTGCTTGCGCAAGTAGTTGATAACCGTTGTGCGAATCAATTTGTTTTTGTGCCCATCGGAGGTCCATTTGCTCAGTTGAACCGATTGGTAATCGATATCAGTGAGCGCTTTCAGCGTGAATTTTGCGCCTTTCGGCACAATGTCCATGTTGGTGTAATCTTTCACGCCGGCGGAAGTTTTACCTTCGGTTATTTGCAATAGTTTTTCGATAAGCAGCTTGCGCAAATCTTCCATTTTGTTCTCGTACTCTTCGTCGAGTTTTGGAAGGAGCGCTTTGTTAGACAACTTGCTTTTGCCTTTTTTGGCAGCTTTCGAGAACAGGTTTGTATTGATAACCACACCTTTGAGCGATGGTGACGCTTTCAGCGAAGCATCTTTCACATCGCCTGCCTTGTCGCCGAAAATGGCGCGAAGCAGTTTTTCTTCGGGTGAAGGATCGGATTCGCCTTTCGGGGTGATTTTTCCGAGCAGGATATCGCCCGGTTTCACGCGCGCGCCCACGCGGATGATTCCGTGTTCATCCAGGTCTTTGGTGGCGTCTTCGCTCACGTTGGGGATATCGGAAGTAAGTTCTTCCAGTCCGCGTTTGGTTTCGCGTACTTCCAACGCAAATTCTTCCACGTGAACCGATGTGAAAACATCTTCACTTACCAGTCTTTCGTTCAGCACGATAGCATCCTCAAAATTGTACCCTTTCCACGGCATGAACGCCACTTTGAGGTTGCGTCCGAGCGCCAGCTCACCGTTTTCGGTGGAAAAACCTTCGGTCAGAATATCGCCTTTGGCAACTTTTTGTCCTACGCGGCATATGGGGCGTAAGTCAACCGTTGTATTTTGGTTGGTTTTTCGGAATTTGGGAATATCGTATTTTTTGGTTGAGTCTTCAAAGCTGGTAAACTCTTCTTCTTCCGTTCTGTCGTATCTTATTTTGATGGTGGTTGCATCCACGTAAATAACTTCGCCGTTTCCTTCGGCCATGAGTTGCGTGCGCGAATCTTTGATCAGTTGGCCTTCTATTCCGGTTGCCACAATCGGGGCCTCGCTCTTGATGAGCGGCACGGCCTGGCGCATCATGTTCGATCCCATCAATGCACGGTTGGCGTCATCGTGCTCGAGGAAGGGGATGAGCGATGCGGCAATAGACGCGATTTGCATGGGCGAAACGTCCATGAGGTCTACTTCTTCGGGAGTGGCAAGCGGATAATCTGCTTCCAGTCTCGATTTTACGCGCGGTAAAACAAACTCGCCTTTTTCGTCGAGCGGAGCGTTTCCTTGCGCTACCACTTTTTCTTCTTCTTCTTCGGCCGACAGGTAAATTACCTCGTTGTTTTTGGTGTTTACCACGCCGTTTTCTACTTTGCGGTAGGGCGTTTCAATGAAACCCAGATCGTTTATTTTGGCGTAAACGCAAAGCGACGAAATAAGCCCGATGTTGGGGCCTTCGGGAGTTTCAATCGGACACAAACGGCCGTAGTGCGTGTAATGCACGTCGCGCACCTCGAAACCGGCGCGCTCGCGCGAAAGTCCGCCGGGCCCTAATGCCGATAGGCGGCGCTTGTGCGTGATTTCTGCCAGCGGGTTGGTCTGATCCATGAATTGCGAAAGCGCGTTTGTTCCGAAAAATGTGTTTATTACGGAAGAAATGGTTTTCGCGTTTATCAGGTCGATGGGGGTGAACACTTCGTTGTCGCGCACGTTCATCCTTTCGCGAATGATGCGCGCCATGCGGTTTAGCCCCACGCCAAACTGAGAATATAATTGTTCCCCAACGGTGCGAACCCGGCGGTTGCTCAAGTGGTCGATATCGTCCACTACGGCTTTGGAGTTCACCAGTTCGATGAGGTATTTAATGATCTCGATGATGTCTTCTTTGGTAAGCACGCGAATGCTTTCATCTATGTCGAGATTCAGTTTTTTGTTCATTCTGTAACGGCCTACATCGCCCAAATCGTAACGCTTTTCGGAGAAGAAAAGGTTGTTGATTACTTCGCGCGCGCTGGCGTCGTCTGCCGGTTCCGCGCTGCGCAGCTGGCGGTAAATGTGCCTGATTGCATCAATTTCCGTATTGCTCGGGTCTTTCTGCAATGTGTTGTATATGATGGAGAAATCCGATGAATTGGGGGTTTCTTTGTGAAGGAGGATGGAGGGAACGTCGGATTCCAAAATATCATCGATATGTTCTTGTTCAAGAATGGTTTCCCGTTCAATGATTACTTCGTTTCTTTCAATAGAAGTTACTTCGCCGGTGTCTTCGTCCACGAAGTCTTCCATCCACGATTTCAACACGCGCGCCGCGAGTTTTCTGCCCAAAACCTTTTTCAGGTTGGCTTTATTTACTTTTACTTCTTCGGCAAGGTCGAATATTTCGAGAATATCTTTATCGCTTTCAAAGCCTATAGAGCGCAGCAGCGTGGTTACGGGCAATTTCTTTTTACGATCGATATACGCGTACATGACGTTGTTGATGTCGGTAGCGAATTCAATCCACGACCCTTTAAACGGAATAATTCTTGCCGAGTACAGCAAGGTTCCGTTGGCGTGCAAACTTTGTCCGAAGAATACGCCGGGCGAACGGTGCAATTGAGACACAATGACGCGTTCGGCTCCGTTGATGACGAAGGTTCCCTGTTCCGTCATATAGGGAATGGTTCCCAGATAGACGTCCTGAATTACGGGAGCGAAATCTTCGTGGTCGGGGTCGGTGCAATATAAGTACAGCTTTGCCTTTAGCGGGACGCTATAGGTTAGGCCTCTGTCTATACACTCATCGATGGAATAACGAGGTGGGTCGACAAAATAATCTAAAAACTCAAGGACGAAGTTGTTACGTGTATCCGCGATAGGGAAATTTTCCGTGAAAACTTTATACAATCCTTCATTTTTCCTGCTTTCGGGGGGAGCGTCTAACTGTAAAAAATCCTGAAACGACTTCAATTGTATTTCCAGAAAATCCGGAAAATCCATCGGGTTTTTTATAGACGCGAAATTTATTCGTTGGTTGGTGTTATTTGAAGACATGCGTGTGAGTTTATGAACTTATTGTTTGTATCGGAGTAAGCGGGCTGTGAGTTGCGAGTTCCGAGAGGCTTGTGCCTCAGTGTTGAAAGGTGTAATTTTCTTACCTTGTTTCCTTGTTTTTCGCGCAAAACAACCTGCTTTTCTATTCGACAAAATGTCTGATATGTATTGACACAAAAGGTTAAGAATCTTCTCGGTTGAAGATTCCTAACCAAATTAACCTGTTGAAAGGCAAATCTTATTTAAGTTCAACTTCTGCTCCTGCCTCTTCAAGTTGTTTTTTCAAAGCGTCAGCTTCGTCTTTTGTTACACCTTTTTTGATTTCGCTCGGAGCTCCGTCGACTAAGTCTTTAGACTCTTTCAGTCCCAGTCCGGTAAGTTCTTTAACTGCTTTTACAACAGCTAATTTAGCTTGGCCTGCGCTTTTAAGAACCACATCAAATGATGTTTTTTCTTCAGCCGCTCCGGCTTCGCCGTCGGCAGCAGGGCCGGCAGCTACAGCCACAGCTGCAGCAGCGGGTTCAATACCGTACTCTGTTTTTAAAATTTCAGCAAGTTCGTTAACCTCTTTTACTGTTAAGTTAACTAATTGTTCAGCAAATGCTTTTAAGTCTGCCATTTTTGTATTTATTAAGTTGATTACTAATTCTGTTTGTTTGGGTGAAAATTAATTTTGATTTTCTTTTTCCGATAACGTTTTCAACACTCCGTGGAGAATTGTACCGCCGGATTGGAGAGCCGAAATAACATTTTTTGCAGGTGATTGCAGCAATGTAATAACTTCTCCGATAAGTTCTGTTTTGCTCTTGATACTTACCAAATCTTTCAGGGTTTCCGCTCCAATAAAGAAGCTTTCCTGAACGTAAGCGCCTTTTAGCACGGGCACTTTTTCTTTGGCTTTTTTGTATTTCTCAATGAGCTTCGCAGGAGCATTGGCATCGTTGGAGAACATGATGGCTGTGTTTCCTGTTAAGATAGGATACAGTTCTTCATAATTTCCCTCCAGCTTTTCTAATGCTTTACGCAACAAGGTATTTTTTACCACCAGCAGTTTAATTTCCTGTTTGGAACACTCTCTTCTCAATGTGCTTGTTTTTACCGCGTTGAGCGTGGCAATATCAGCCAGATAAAAGTTTTCGTATTCCTGCAGGTTAGCTGCGATGTTTTCTATAATTATGTTTTTATCTTCCTTTTTCATAGATTCTTTCTCTTTTTTTAATTAGATTTCTTCTACCGATTTAGTGTCCACTTTAATTCCCGGACTCATCGTACTCGAAAGATAAATACTTTTGATATAGGTACCTTTTGCTGCCGTCGGTTTCAATTTGATCAACGTTTGAATAAATTCTCTCGCGTTTTCAACAATTTTTTCGGGCTCAAAAGATACTTTTCCAATAGAAGTGTGAATAATACCTGCTTTATCTACTTTAAAGTCGATTTTTCCCTGCTTTACTTCCTGCACGGCTTTAGCCACGTCGGGAGTAACGGTTCCGCTTTTTGGGTTTGGCATTAAGCCGCGCGGCCCTAATATACGGCCAAGCGCACCAATTTTTCCCATAATTTGCGGTTGCGTGATTATCACGTCAATGTCGGTCCAACCTCCTTTAATTTTCTCGATATATTCATCAAGTCCCACATGGTCGGCGCCGGCTTCTTTAGCAGCGGCTTCGACTTCCGGAGAACACAATACAAGAACTCTTACTTGTTTACCGGTTCCGTGTGGCAGAGACACAACGCCTCTTACCATTTGGTTGGCTTTTCGCGGATCTACGCCAAGGCGTACATCGATATCTACCGAGGCATCGAATTTTGTGGTTGTAATTTCTTTCACCAGTTTCGATGCTTCTTTCAGCGTATAGGTTTTTCCCGCTTCAATCTTGCTTAAAGCCAACTTTTGATTTTTTGTAAGTTTACTCATGTCTTAATTGAAGTTTTATTATGAATTATTTTCGGGAAATGCCCCTTTAACCGTGATACCCATGCTTCGAGCCGTTCCGGCAACCATTTTCATTGCAGACTCAACGTTGAAGCAGTTCAAGTCGGTCATTTTTTCTTCGGCAATGGTTTTTACCTGTTCCCAGGTAACTTCCGCAATTTTTTTACGATTGGGTTCTGCCGAACCGCCTTTTTGTTTGCTTGCTTCTAACAATTGAATGGCAACGGGTGGTGTTTTAACAATAAAATCAAAAGACTTGTCGGTATAATAAGTGATTACCACTGGCAACACTTTTCCGGCTTTGTCTTGAGTTCTGGCATTGAATTGCTTGCAAAACTCCATGATGTTTATCCCTTTGGAACCCAACGCGGGGCCTACCGGGGGAGATGGATTTGCAGCTCCTCCTTTGATTTGTAATTTTAGTTGTCCAGCAACTTCTTTAGCCATTTTTTTGATTTTAATAATTACTGTTTTCGAAACACTTGAAGAACTTACAGAATCTGCGTAACCAAATTTCTGATTATTCTTTCTCTACTTGCATATAGCCCAACTCGAGAAGCTGAGCGCGTCCGAAGATTTTCACCATCACTTTGAGTTTCTTTCTCTCGTCGTTCACTTCCTCAACCACGCCCGAAAAGCTGCTGAAAGGACCGCTGATCACTTTCACGTTTTCGCCCACGTAGTATTTAACATCCATCTCATCGGCGGCTTCTTCCAATTCATCCATTGTGCCCAGTATGCGTTTCACTTCTGACTCGCTCAACGGTTGCGGGTTGGTGGTGTTGGGAAGGAATCCTGCCACGTAGTTGGTGTTTTTTAGTTGGTGAATAACCTCGCCCACCAGTTCGGCCTCAATAAGTACGTATCCGGGAAGATAAGCGCGTTCTTTCATCACTTTCTTTCCGGCACGTATTGAATAAGTCTTTTCTGTTGGGATAAGAACTTGGGAAACGTATTTTCCTAAATCGGTTTTTTTCATCTCTGCCTCAAGAAGTTCTTTGACTTTATTCTCTTTTCCACTAACGGAACGCAGAACGTACCATTTTTTTCCGGTTTCAGTCATTTTTTCTTAATTCAGAATTTTATAAAATACCGTATAGGAGTCTAACTATCCACTCAAACGCGGAATCCATGCCGAATACGATTAGTGCGATGATGATGGAAGCTATCATCACAATTATTGTGCTTCCGGCTAATTCTTTGCTGGATGGCCAAGATACTTTATGAACCAATTCATTGTAAGCATCTTTAATATATGCAATTGATTTTTTTATCATTGATTTTTTGGATCGTTTGGCACGGGTCGAGAGACTCGAACTCCCGACACCTGGTTTTGGAGACCAGTGCTCTACCAACTGAGCTAGACCCGTGTTTTAAGTAAAACAGTACATAGTAAACAAGTAAACAAGCCATTAAGAATGCTGTTTACCTGTTTACCCGTATCTGGTTTACTTGTTTTGCTTTATTAGTCCAATAATGCGGTAATTTGTCCTGAACCTACCGTGCGTCCTCCTTCGCGGATAGCGAAACGAAGTCCTTCTGAGCAAGCTACCGGATAAATCAATTTCACATCAATTTCCAGGTTGTCGCCCGGCATAACCATTTCAACTCCTTCAGGAAGCGTGATTTCGCCGGTTACGTCCAATGTACGGATGTAGAACTGAGGACGATATTTGTTGTGGAACGGAGTGTGACGACCGCCTTCTTCTTTTTTCAAGATATAAACAGAAGCTTTGAAGTGGTCGTGAGGTTTCACCGAACCCGGTTTGGCGATAACCATACCGCGTTTGATTTCGTCTTTATCTATACCGCGAAGCAAAAGTCCTACGTTGTCGCCGGCTTCACCTCTGTCAAGAATCTTACGGAACATTTCCACACCGGTTACAACCGATTTTCTTCCTTCTGCACCAAGGCCGATGATTTGAACTTCGTCGCTTGTATTGATAACGCCGGTTTCGATACGGCCTGTGGCAACTGTTCCGCGGCCTGTGATTGAGAACACGTCTTCAACCGGCATCAGGAACGGTTTGTCTATATCGCGGGGAGGCAGTTCAATCCATGTGTCAACGGCATCCATCAACTCCATAATTTTATCTTCCCATTTTGCGTCGCCGTTCAAGCCTCCAAGAGCCGAACCTTGAATAACGGGAGTGTTGTCTCCGTCAAAATCATAGAACGAAAGCAGTTCGCGCATTTCCATTTCAACTAATTCCAACATTTCTTCGTCGTCAACCAAGTCAACTTTATTCATGAAAACAACCAGTCTTGGAACGTTTACCTGACGTGCCAACAGGATGTGCTCGCGCGTTTGCGGCATGGGGCCGTCTGTTGCGGCAACCACAATGATGGCTCCGTCCATTTGAGCAGCACCGGTAACCATGTTTTTAACATAGTCGGCGTGGCCGGGACAGTCAACGTGTGCGTAGTGGCGATTCGCTGTTTGGTATTCAACGTGTGAGGTGTTGATAGTGATACCCCTTTCTTTTTCTTCGGGTGCGTTGTCGATAGAATCGAACGAGCGCAATTCAGAAAGACCTTTTTTTGCCAAAACGGTAGTAATTGCAGCCGTTAAGGTAGTTTTACCGTGGTCAACGTGGCCGATTGTACCAATATTAACGTGCGGTTTCGACCTGTCAAATTTTTCTTTTGCCATAAAAATGTACTATTAATTTAGTTTAATGTATAATGTTTGCTTTTTTAGAATTCATACTTTATTCCGAGAAACAAAAACAGCAAGATTGAGGAATGTATTTTCCTAATCTTGTTCTAAAACCCGTTGTTGAGCCGATGGCGGGAATTGAACCCGCGACCTCTTCCTTACCAAGGAAGTGCTCTACCGCTGAGCTACATAGGCAAA
>JAUNRY010000216.1 GCA_030539475.1 Bacteroidia bacterium
CCGGAGTAGCGGAAATATTTGTGAGTAACGGACATGGTTAGTGAAATGAAAGGACAGCGTACAGGAACTTCATCCTGAACCATTTGATGTTTTCCCACAAGTTTTCGTGCATGGCCCGACATTGTTTATTTCTCTTCTTTCTCCATATCTTTCAAATGAACATCCAGCGCGTGGATGGATATTTGAATTTCACGCACGCAAATGGCAAGGGAAATAATCAGGAGAATGAGTGCGAATCCAAAAATATAAGCGGCAAATACATACATTTTTATGTAGATAAAAAACATGCTAACCACACAAAACAGTAGGCTTAAGATGCCGTAAATCTGCATGTTACGAATCAGTTTCAGCCTTTTTCTTAAATTTGCTATTTGCGGCAAAACTACTGAATCTTTGTCTTCCAAAAACGTTTCTTTCAGGTTTCTTACCAGTTGGGCGTACGACAGAAAACGATTCGTGTAGGCCAGCATCAAAAGCGAAATTGCCGAAAACAGGAGCGACGGCGTAGTTAAATTCAATTGTTCCATATTTTTATTTTGTGTTATGCATTGAGTGGTAATATATATCTATTCTTTCACATACACCCGTTTAACCCGTGGCGAAACGGAGGTAAGTATTTCGTAAGGAATGGTGTCTATGCTTTCGGCCAGTTCTATTGCCGATAGGTTTTCTCCGAAAATGATCACGGTATCGCCTTCCTTTGCATCAATATCCGTAACATCCACCATGCAGAGATCCATGCAGACATTCCCCACGATAGGAGCAAATTTCCCGTTTATCAATACTTTCCCTTTTCGGTTTCCAAACTTTCTGTCCAATCCATCGGCATAACCAATGCGAACGGTAGCAATTTTTGCATCGCGACTCAGCGCTTCCTTCCTTCCGTAACCTACGGTTTCGTGATTCGATACCTCTTTTATCTGCAAGATGGTTGTTTTGAGCGTGAAAACGTTTTTCAATCCGTTCAATCCGCTGGCGCTCACACCGTACAAGCCAATCCCCAGCCGAACCATATCCCATTGCGCACCGGTAAACCTTTCAATTCCGGCTGAATTGAGGATGTGTTTCCAAACGGGATATTCCATTTTTCCCTCAATTTCGGCATGAACTGCTGCTAAAATATCTATCTGTTCTTGTGTGAAACTGTCAAATGTCCAGCTTTCGCTGGCGGCAAGGTGTGAAAAAACCGACTTAACCTTCAATCCCTTTTGCGATTTTAATTTTTGAATAAGTTCCGGTAGTTGCGCAGGCAAAAAGCCCAGCCGGTGCATGCCGGTATCAATTTTCACGTGAACGGGATAATTGGTTATGCCGCGGCGTTCGGCTTCTCTGATAAAGGCTTCGAGTATTCTGAAACTGTAAACTTCGGGCTCCAGGTCTTGCGAAAACAGTTCTTCAAACCCGTTCACTTCCGGATTAAGGACGATGATGGGCGTAGAAATGCCTTCTTTTCTCAGTTCAATTCCCTCTTCGGCAACAGCCACCGCCAGGTATTCGCAGCGGTGATACTGCAGCGTTTTGGCTATTTCCACTGCTCCCGCTCCGTATCCGTTGGCCTTTACCATGCAGATTAATTTTGTTTGCGGCGATATTTTCGATTTATAAAAGTTGAAATTATGAACAAGGGCATCCAAATCTATTTCCAAAACGGTTTCGTGAATACGTTGTTCCAGCAGTTCGTTTATTTTCTCGAAATGATATTTTCGGGCTCCTTTCAGCAAAATCAGTTCATTTTCAAATTCTTTCCATTTGTTGGAGCGAATAAAATCTTCGGTAGAACGGAAAAAGTACTTCTCCGCAACCGGAAAAATTTCGTTGTTTTCGTAAATATCGTGCCCTATCCCTATCAGTTTTTCAATTCCGCTTTGCTGAGCCAACTCCGCAACCCGCTTGTAAAGCGATTTAGGCATGATTCCTGTTTGTAGAATATCGGAAATTATCAGTGTTTTTTTCAGCGACTGATCCGCTTTTCGTTGTTGCTGAAAGTCGAGAGCAATTTTTATGGAATTAATATCGGAATTGTACGTGTCGTTTATGATGGTGCAGTTGTTTTTTCCCTGACGAACATCCAGCCGCATGGCTACCGGCTCCAGTTTCAGCATACGTTCCGATATCTTTTCCGGCGTTATGTTCAGGTAAAGCATAACGGCCAAACAACTGATGGAATTTTCGATGGAGGCTTCGTCAATGAACGGAATAGATACCGCGTAATCGAAATTGAGAAATGTGTAGTGTAACGTGGTTATAGAGTTGTTTTTCTCTATTTTACGGATGTGCAACGGCGCATCGGTATATTTTCGCGACCAGCAAAACGATTTCTGCGACAACACCATCATATCTGCCGATTGATGAATGACGCGGTTATCGTCTTCATAAACAAATATATCGCTGTTGGCGAAGAGTTCCAGTTTCTCCATGCACTTTTGCTGTTGCGATGTGAAGTTTTCCTGATGTGCTTCGCCCAGTTTGGTGAAAACTCCGATGGTGGGGCGAATAATTGGTTCCAGGTATTCCATCTCGTCGGGTTGGGAAATGCCGGCTTCGAAAATGGCCAGCGTAGTGTCCGTATTCAGTTCCCATACCGATAGCGGAACGCCGATTTGCGAGTTGTAACTTCGGGGCGAACGGACAATGTTGTAATCTTCCTCCAAGAGCTGGTAGAGCCATTCTTTGACGATGGTTTTGCCGTTGCTCCCGGTTATTCCGATAACAGGAATATTGAATTGTTTGCGGTGATATGCCGCTACTTTCTGGAGCGCGTGAAGCGTGTTGGGAACTTGCAGGAAATTTGCATCGGTAAACGATTTCCATTCCGGCAGGATTTTGGTTACAACGAAATTTTTCACGCCGGAATGATACAAATCGGAAATGAATTTATGCGCATCGTTTTGTTTGGTTTCGATGGTAAAAAACAATGTTTCGGACGGATTGCTCAGTTTCCGGCTATCGGTAAGCAAAACAGATATTTCCGTTTCGGTCAGCGTCGGGGTTTTGATGCCAAGGATGGATGCTATTTTGGTGATGGAATATTTCATTTTATAGACTGTTGGACTTTTAGATACTTAGACATTAGACTATTAATGCCTTTATTTCTTGTTCGCAATTGATTTGTGGATAATCGGCCTGAAAGTTAATCAACTTTTGCCGTGTTTGATGAAGAAAATGTCGATAAGATTCCGTGTTTTCGTTTAGCGGCCTGTGGTTTAGAGCCCGTCGGATTTGCTGCCATTCCACGTTGAGAGCCGCGGTTTCTTTCGAAAAATAGGTTTCGCCAAACCGTTCCCATATATATTCGATGGCTGTTGATGAAGGATGCATCATGTCTTCGGCAAAAAAACGGTAATCGCGCAACTCGTCCAGCAAGATTTCATAAGCCGGAAAATAGGAGATTATCGATGAAAATACTTCCCGTAGCCTGTCTATCGCCAAATGGAGGATAGATTTGCTGATTTGGTTCTCGTGCGCGCCGTCTTTCCAATGCCGGATGGGGGAGACTGTGAAAATAAACCTGGCTTCGGGATTGGCCGCTAAAATTGTTCCGATAACTTCGCTCCACTCTTTCACTATTTCTTCCACCGTCAGCCGTTCTCTTGCAAACGTATCCGCCGGAAACTTGTGGCAATTGGCCGCCACTTCTCCCGTGGATTTCAATTTATAGATGTATGCCGTGCCGAAAGTGATTAAGAAAACATCCGTTTTAGCGATAAATTCGGCCGCGTTGTCGAAAGCATCGGAGATATTTTGCAGGCATTTGGTTTTGTCGGGATGCGAAAAAGAGCCGTGGTGCAGAAAACTCTGATAAACATGGTTGTGAAAAACCAAATCGGTTTCATTGAAATTCTTTTGCGACAGCAACCGTTTTACAACCGTTGCCGCGGAGAGAGGATTATACACTATGCCAAACGGGTTTATTTTTACCCGAAACTTGTTTTCCGTGAGTTTATTGCCTATGTTTTCTGAAAAGCATGAGCCCAGCAGCATCATCCGTGTGGAATGATCTATGCGGAACGCCGGCCGGGAAATAATTACTTTTGTTCTGAAATCCATCGCTGTGTAAATTCTTGTACAAATGTAGCGATTAACATTTCAACTCGGAAATCTGAAAGATTATAATTTGTAAAAATATCGG
>JAUNRY010000217.1 GCA_030539475.1 Bacteroidia bacterium
TTTTCATCACTTTTTTGTTTTAATTAAAAACTCAAAACGCTGTTTTGTCTTTGGGAACTGGTAAATACGTCCCTCCTTTCTGTTTGTTAGTAAATGATTTGTTGAAATGGTTTACGGCATTCGGTTTTTTCTTTCCCGATAACCCGAAAGGCTTCTCCGCATTGGAGTTTTTCCTGTCCGCTAACCCGAAAGTCTTCTCTCCGTAGGGATTTTACGTTGCGGATAACCTGAAGAACTACTCCCTGTGGGGATTTTACGTTCCGGCTAACCCGAAGAGCTTCCGCCGATTGGGATTTCGTGTTCCGGACAGTCCGAATGGCTTCCCCGCGTGTGGATTTGCTTTTCGGGATGCCCGAAAGGGTTTCTTCCCGATGGAATTGAGCTTTCGGGACAATCTGTAAGGCTTCTCCCCGATGGGATTGAGTAAAAAAGAATGGTTGCGGGAGATATCGGGAGTCGGGAAACGGCTGCGGCGCACAAGGTTGGTTCTTCGAGGTGGAAGAATGGTTCTTTGGCCGTATTTCCCGATGTTCTTTCATACGAATGGCATTGTTGTAACAGTCTCAAAGATAGAAACTTTTTTGGGAAATAAAAAAACTTTTGCCTGAAAAATTTAAAGTTTTTTTGTGTGGGTGTTGATGTATGGTTTTTGTGCTGAGTTGTGCAAAGAGTAAAACTGCTTTTTTAGATTCTGCTTGCGTGTGCTAACAACCGCATTCCCCGTAAAATTCTTTTGTAACGGAGTTGCCATTTTTGTCGGTTAACGTAATTGTTCCGGTGTTTAGCCAGGTTTCGTAACCGTTTTTCCCGATGTGTTTAATGTGTACGGCCATTTCATAGCCCTTGCTTTTGTATGTTTCTTTCACGTTTAACGAATCAATTTCTTCCCGGCCGGTTTGCGTGAATTTAACCAGGCTGTCGTTAATTTTCACAAACGAAGTTTTTCCCAGATTGTTCATATAAATGTATTGGCGTTGCTTAAATTCCAGTGAATCGTTGGAGAAGTAACACGAGCAGCCGTCAATTTCCGGCGGGAAAGTTGAAAATGTATCCACCGTGAATGCCAAATCTCCTGCTTGGGGAGCATTGGCAGACGGCTCAGTTTTATTGGAATTGCCGGAACCGCAGGCATACAATAAAACCAGCGCGGCCATTACCGCACTGAACAGAAATTTTCTTTTGTTCTTCATCTTATGAATTATTGCTTCGCCACTTCCTTCACCCGAAGCAAATCTTTGGTAACTTCCAGCACTTGGTACGCGTGGACGGTTTTATCGTCTTTATCCGTAATGGTTAGTTGTTGCGTGTTGCTGTCGAAACGCCATTTGCCGCTTTCCATATAATGGGCATCCACGGGCGAGAGCACCAGGTATTCTGCCACATTGTTGTCTTTCAGGTCAAGCACCAGCCGGTACATACTCGGCGCGAATTCTTGCGAATGGGTGGGCCTGAAGACCATAACGCCATCCTGGTTTTCTTCGTGAAGGTTTGTCCAGCTGTTTTTCAGCAAGGAGTTATCCGCTTTTTTCACGGTGTTGCACGAAGCGAGCGCAATTAATGCTGCGCAAAAAACGAATAAGATTTTTTTCATCGTTCTGATTTTTAAATTTGTGAATTTATTTTTTTAAACTTCCGTCATTCCGCATCCAACATCCATCGCCATCATCCCGCCTCACTGATACTGAATATACACGGGAATGGGTTGCAGCTTCAACAATTCTTCCGGAGTAAGCAGGTGGTTGGGCGACTGCTTGATGTCGTTTTTATAAAACAATTTGAAGCCGGTGAATTGAACGGGCTTTTTTCGCACAAAACTTTCGTAGGTGCTGTATTTAAGTTCGGGGCGGCCGAAACCGTCCATATCGATAACCACCTGCACTTCGGGGCGGAGGATGATGTTTTGGTAATTGGTTACCATTTTTCGGGTAAAGCGGTGCACCACCAGCATTTTAGGCGGCAGGTTGTGTTCCCTGACCAGTTTAGCCAGGTATTCCGACGTGAAGTTGATGTCTTCCGCATCAAAGGTTCCTATTTTTCGTCCCGGAACGGAGCCGTCTTTCATCGAAAATTCGGGGTCGATGCCCAGGTGAACGTGCGGCAACAGCAAATATTTTTCAAAGGCGGGCACTTCTTTTTGCACCGTGCTGTGCCCCACCTGCAAATCGAGGAACAGCAGCGCGTCGTGCATCTTGGCAATGGCCATTGCCGAGTCTATCTGGCTGTCGGGCATCCGGAAACGGTAGCCGCCATCGGGCGTGGGGTGGGGTTGCGCCACCGAGGCAATGTAATGCACGGCCGGCACGGCGGGCGTTTGGGGGTCGGCGGCATTCCACGCGTCCACTTCTTTGTTTAACCTTTGCCACATTTCTTCGGGCGGATACTCGCCCAAGGCTCCCATTTGCTTGGAATACAGGTTGCCGTAATACGCCACCACGCGTTTGTAAGGCAAAATAGCCCCCTGGAGCGGCGCCGGCTGGTTTTGCACGGGCCACAAGCCGGTGGTGTCGCCGTTGGCGTTTTGTTTCATCCGTTGCACGTAATCGGCTTCATCCACGGGTTCAAGAACTTTCGGTTGTTCCTGTTCTTTTGTTTCTTCGGTATCCACACTCACGGAATCGGTTTCGTTTTTGGTTGCGGAACCCGATTTTCCGTTACAAGCGGAAATTGTTAGCACGAGGACAAGAATGGTAAACGTTGCTATTTTATTCATCGATAATCGGTTTATAAACACAAATATAATGCAAAATCCGATACAAACAGTTTCCGCTTGACTAAATTATTTTTTTCGGTAAACATAGCATCCCGCTTCCGAGGGATGGTCTTGCGTGTAATCGGTTGGTTTCTCGTTTGACAGCAGGCGCACAACCATAAAATCGCCGATGGCGGCTACAATGAAAACAATTCCGAAGAAAGTTACCGGGTATTTTCCTATGATGAGGCCGAGAATAGCGGGAACAAAGCCCAGAATAACCGACGGGGTGAGCGCGCCAAAAATGTAATGACGAACTTGCAGCGGTTCCGTGCAATGGCAATAGGGGGTGAGAAATTTCCACAAAACACCGAAGCGGACGGAACGGAATCCGCCGGGCGCAAACAGGGCGAACGAAATGCCGTGAATGAGCTCGTGAAGCACAATTCCGATAAGAAAAGCGATGAAAAACAGAAATCCGTCCCTCAGTATTTTCAGGGGTGAGAAATCTACCCGGAAATATTCCAGCATATCGTTTCCCCAGAGCAGAATATGTATGCCGGTGAAAACAACAAACACCGGGATTAACAGCACCACGCCCAGTTTATTGGCTTCTTCGAGGCTGATGGTTTTGAGGGTTTTGTCGTAATCGTTTTCGTTGAGCATGGTGCGCGGTGTTTCGAAATAAACAAAAAACAGCAAGTACGTTTTGCTGTTTTTTGTTTATTCTTTCTCAATTTGTTTTATCAGTAACGAGATTTCTTTTTCTGTAATGGTTGTTTGGTCTGCTTTGTCGTAGAGCGTGAGCAGCGTTATTATACC
This sequence comes from Bacteroidia bacterium, assembly GCA_030539475.1. Lineage (GTDB taxonomy): Bacteria > Bacteroidota > Bacteroidia > Bacteroidales > Dysgonomonadaceae > Petrimonas. Next base: position 3,512 of record JAUNRY010000217.1, read on the forward strand.
TGCTTCCACGCTCACAATGGCTGTGTGCGTAATTACCCGTGCGCCGTGGCTTTTTCCTTTGCCTTTCGAACCGATTGCCATTCGCACTTTGCGGATGCCGCTTCCTAAAGATACACCTGTTTCGGGATTCTGTTCGATCTCTGTTATCAATTTTTCCAAATCAGAATCCATGGAACGGTATTTTTTCCAAAGACGTTTAAACGCTTTTTTAAAGCTTTCGGCTAATTTAATTTCGTATTTCATGTAAAAAGTCTCTTGCTGATTGTAATTCGACTTTCCCTGTCCGAGCGGCTTTAAGTTCCCGCAATCCTTCACGGATATCGTTGAGAATTTCTTCTTTTTCACGGGCAGTCATTTCCTCTTCCGATTCTTCCTTTTTCAAGACTTGAAGAAAGGATTGAAGTTTCCTGAGTGCGTTTTTATTATCGAGCAAGGAAATTACATCTTGCAATACCGATTGCTCCAGTTGCATTGTTTTTCCCATATTTTTCTTTTTTTTGATTGGTTTGGAACAAAGATAGATAAAAAGGATAAAAAATCAAACAGATTGAAAAACAAAAAACAGTAATATCGCTTATTGGGGTTTTTAGTAATGTGGATGATACATATTAAATA
>JAUNRY010000012.1:0-20373 GCA_030539475.1 Bacteroidia bacterium
ACCGGCATACATGCTGCAACAGGAGAATACGTTCATTTTATGGATGTTGATGATTTGCTGACGCTTGATTTCTACGAAAAAATGTCTGAATGCGCCTTAAAAACTGAAGCGGATATGGCTTGTTGCGGATTTTTTTTCGAACGCACCCCAAGTCACACGCAACACGTAGGCTATCAAACCGTTGTTTCCACAACCGAAGATAAAATACTGATGACTAATGTCAGTAACTACGGAGCTTGTTGGAGATATATCTATAAATTGTCTTTTTTGAAAAAGCACTCGCTGCTCTTCGAAGTGGGGCGATTGGTAGAAGATCGGATATTCACCATTCAAGCTGTGTATTTCGCCAACAGAATAGTGATGGTACCCGATGCCATGTACATCTATAAACACCGCAAAAACGCCATTACCACAACTAAAAACACAGCGTTAATAAAAAAACGACACGCCGACAGGAAGTACGCCAATCAGTTTCAATCCGAATTTGCTGAAAAACACCAATTCTCACTCGATAAAAGCCTGAATCGGCGCCGTTGGCAGTACAAATTATTGGGTTTGCCGATATTAACCAAGATAATTTATCATGCCGGCAAAACAAGGTGGTATTTTCTCGGTATCCCCGTTTTCCAAAAAAAAGAAATTGACACATGATTATTGTCCGACTTAAAGGCGGCCTCGGCAACCAAATGTTTCAATATGCCGCGGCAAAACAATTGGCCGAAAAACTCAACACTTCGTTGAAACTCGATATTTCATTTTTGCAAAACAATGCTGCCGACAGTACCAACCGGGAGTTTGAATTGGATAAATTCAGCATCCCTATTGAAATCGCATCGGCAGAAGAAGTAAAAAAAGTGAGAGAAAAAAAAACAAAAAATTTTATTCGCCCAACAGTAATCAGAGAAAAATATTTCGGTTTTGTGAAGCCATTCCTTAAAGCCGGAAACGATTATTACATGAACGGTTATTGGCAAAGCGACAAGTATTTTGCCGATGTAGAGGCCATTATTCGAAGCGAATTCAAGTTTATTGAACCGTTATCCGATGAGTATTATATTGGTATGCAGGGTAAAATAGTTTCCTCAAACTCGGTTTCCCTGCATTTCAGGCGCGGAGATTACGTTTCAAACAGTAAAACAAATAAATACCATGGAGTCTGCTCGTTAGCATATTATCAAAATGCGGTAAAAACAATTTCGGATAAAATTTCCAATCCGCATTTATTTGTATTTTCCGACGATATTGACTGGGTAAAATCAAATTTTCACACCGGTTTACCTACGGTGTTTGTAGAAAAAAAGAACGAGAATCTTCACACTGATTTTCGTTTAATGTCCATGTGCCGGCACAACATAATTGCAAACAGTTCTTACAGTTGGTGGGCAGCATGGCTCAACCCGAATAAAGAAAAAATCGTGATTGCTCCCCGACGGTGGTACAGAAACAAACGCAAACAGCTTAAAGCAGCCGACAGGGTTCCTAATAGCTGGATAAGAATTTAACTTCTTAAGAACAATAGCTTTTCAAAAGTTAGTTTTTTTGTTTTTTTCACCGGCTGCTATCGTCTTCACAATTCACGGCCATTCTCTTCTTTCAGCAACTTTGCCACTTCACAAACCTCGTCATACCAGGCTTCACCGAATTTTCGAATGAGCGGTTCTTTCAGAAATTGATAGATTCTCACGCCCTCTTTTTTGCCGCACTTTACAGCCGGCCGGCAAATAGACCATCGATTGTAGTTCACCGCCGTAAATTCGCTGAGTTTTTGCAAGCGTATGGGATACAAGTGGCACGAAATGGGTTTCTGCACCGAAGTTCGGCCCTCACGAAAAGCTTTTTCAATGGAGCACTTACACGTTCCGTCTTCATCGAAATAGGTAAACACGCACTCGCGGCCGTTTATTATCGATGTAACTAATTCGCCGTCGTAGTCGGTATAAGCAATGCCTTGCGCTTGGATGAGTTGTTGCGCCTGCGGCGAAAGGCCGTCCCAAATTTCGGGCAAAATCGATTTTATCTGCTCAAACTCTTCCTGCTCCAGCGGTGCGCCTGAGTCGCCTTCAACGCAGCATGCGCCTTTGCATTTGGTTAAGTTGCAAATAAAATGCTCTTCAAAAATATCCTCAGACAGTATTGTATTTTGAATTTGAATCATTTCTTTTAAATAGTTTTTTGTATCGAAAAAACACGAAATATGTCAGTAACCCACTCACAAACATCACCACCAACGATGCCCAGGCCAACGGCTTATCTGCCAGTTGCTCCAAACGGTTACTTTCTCCCCAAAAGAAAGTAATCACCACCACGGAAGCGTTATTCACAAAGTGATAGAGTATGGGAATCCATAAATTGCGTGAGTACAGAAACAAATACCCCAATACGGCTCCCATTATAAGGCGGGGAAAAAATCCGTAAAACTGCAAGTGCACGGCGCTGAAAATAAAGGCAGCCGTCCACACAGCCGCGTGCCCGTTTCCGAACCATTTTTCTAAAAAATGCTGCAAAGCCCCCCTGAAAAACAATTCTTCCACTAAAGCGGCCGCGGCGGCAATAATCAGCAGGTTCAGAAATAAATCAGCATAATTGTTTCCCGACAGAAAAAGATCAGTAACCTCTTTGGCGGCGTCCTCCATCCGGCGCATCCAATTCTCAATTCCTTTTAATGCATCGGGAAAAACCAACTGCTCGTTCCATTGCGCTATAATGCCTATCATTGGATAGGAAACCAAATAAACCAAAAACCCGTAAAACAGCTTTTGCGGCATTTTTTCGGTTTTTCGCACTCCAAGCATCTGCATGGGATTTTCCGTAATCCAGCGGCAAACGGTATATGCCGGCAAGAACATCACAAAAATATCCTGCAAAACAATACTCAGTCTATAGTGCCAAATGCCTTTTTCGAACACCGGTACCGAATTGCTCACCATAGCTAAAAAAGCGCCTGCAATGAACGAGCCTGCAAGAGTAAACAAAAGCAGGTATAAAATTCTTGTCCGGGGGGAGCTATGTTTCAGTATTTTTTGCATGTGGGGGAATTTCCGGGTGCAAAGATAGACAAAAGATGATTGTTTCTTAACCACTCTTTCAACAGATTTTGCAACGCACGACATATAAGTCTAATACAAAGCACATTAAGTACAAAAAAACTCAAATAAAAAATACAAGACGTGAATTTCGTCCCTAAACGCATCATTTTTCCCATAAAAAGCGTATTTTTGTAAAAAGATAAGCAAAAAATTATGGCAACAACCATTGTACGCATAAACGACCGCGACAAAGTGGGAAGATATTTGTTGGGCGTGGCAAGAGAACTTGCCAAAACCAGCAAAGACATTACCATTATCGAAAAAAGCGGCATTTCGCAAGATGAAGAGATAGCGGCACTCGCAAAAAAGATCAATAACGCGGGAGCAAAAAAATGGTTTGCCCAAAAAGGGATGGATTATGATAGTTATTGCCGACAGTAATCTGTTTATCAGCTGTTTTTATTCACTTCAGGGAAACAATTGCACAAATTTTGACTGCGGATGAAAAAATACAGTTCATCAGTCCCGATTATATCTACCACGAAATACACAAGCATTTACCCGAAATTATACAGAAAACCGGCATCACTAAACAGGCGGCCGGAAAAACACTGAAAAATATCACTAAAAACGTAACGTTTTATGCTGCAGACGATGTTCCCACCCATCTTTTTCAGGAAGCCGTGCAAATTGTAAGAGACATTGATATTGATGATGCGCCTTTTGTTGCGTTACATTTGTTCAAAAGACACAAAATTTGGACAGGCGACACTGCACTCATCAACGGACTGAAAAACAAAGGTTACAATATCTGTATCACCACCCAAGAACTTAGGAAAAAAATATACAAATCTGTTTGACTGTCAAAAACAAATTTGGATTCGCAATACATATTTTTCGCGCGTTTACCTCAAATATTTTTTGCAGTTATCAATATAAAGCGTATTTTTGCATCCAATTTCGAAAAATCGGTTTTAACATTTAAATCGATTGATATTCAAACCAAAACAAAAAATATAAAAAGACAAAATAAACAGTTCAAATGAAGGTAACACTCAACAAAACAGACAATGTGAACGGCATTATCGCCATTGAATTAGAAAAACCTGATTATCAAGAAAACGTTGACAAATCGCTGAACCAATTCCGCCAGAGAGCCAATATTCCCGGTTTCAGGCAAGGAAAAGTTCCCAAGGGAATCATACAAAAGATGTACGGAAAATCCGTTCTTGCCGAAGAAATCAACAAGCTGGTGAGCAACGAATTGTACAAATACATAAAAGACAACAACCTCAATATTTTGGGTGAACCGCTGCCAAACGAAGAAGAAAACAAGATTGATTTCGACAAAGACGAAAACTTTGAGTTTAAATTCGACGTTGCGCTGGCTCCCGAATTTGAACTGTCGCTCGACAAAAAAGATACGTTGACTTATTACAACGTAAAACTGGAAGACGATTTACTGGACAAACAATACGACGCCTACAAGCAAAACTACGGAACGTATAAAAAAGTAGATAGCGAAGCCGTTGATACCGACCTAGTAAAAGGGAAAATTACGGAAATAGATAACGGCGAACCCAAAGAAAACCTGCTCGAAATTGAAAACGGCATCATCATGCCGGCGTACATAAAAGACGAAGAAACCAAAAAGAAATTCGTAGGCGCTAACGTGGGCGACAGCATCGTTTTCAACCCCAAAACCGCATACGATAACAACGCGGCCGAAATAGCATCGCTGCTGCAAATCTCCAAAGACGATGTGCAGGCAGTGAACTCCGATTTCACGTTCGAAATTCAGGAAGTTACCCGTTACGAAGAAGCGGAAATGAATCAGGAACTGTTTGATAAAGTATTGGGCGAAGGTGTAGTTTCGTCGGAAGAAGATTTCAAATCGAAAGTGGCGGAAATGCTGAGCAACCAGTTTAAACCCGCTGCCGATAACCTGTTTATGAAATCGGCACGCGAACTCATTCTCGAAAAACTGAAAGACGTGGAATTTCCGGATGCGTTCATGAAACGCTGGCTATTGGCCGCCAACGAAAAAAACACGGAAGAATCCATCGAAACAGACTTTCCCAAAATTGCGGAAGATTTGAAATTCCATCTCTCGAAAGAAAAAATCGTGAAAGAACAGGATATTAAAATCGAAGATACCGATATGGAAGCTTTCGCGGCAGAAGTGGCCAAAGCACAATTCGCGCAATACGGCATGAGCAATGTTCCTGCCGATGTGCTCGAAAACTACGTGAAACGCATGATGGAAGACCAAAACACGGTAAGAAACATGTACGAACAAGTGGTTGAAAACAAAGTGATGAACTGGCTCAAACAAACCGTAGAGGTAAACGAAGAGCAAATTTCATCGAAAGATTTCGAGAAACTTCTTTCGAAAGACGACGAAAAAGAAGAAACCAGCGAACAAGAAAACAAAGAAGACAAAGAATAAATATTGTTTTCCTGAACAAAAATAAATATCTTTGTTTCAATTATTATTGTTAATTCATTCCTATTCGGTAAAAGTTGGCACTTTATTTGCATAACATTCAAAAGAGTAGAATTATTAACATTGCATCGGGGGCAAACCCGGTGATAAAAACAAAACTTATGCAAAACGATTTTAGAAAATACGCCGTTAAGCACCTCGGTATGAGCAGTGCGCGTTTAGACGGTTATACCAAAATAATAAGCGCCGGAGGCGGATACATTTCCCCCACCATTATCGAAGAACGTCAGTTAAACGTAGCTCAAATGGACGTTTTCTCGCGCCTGATGATGGATCGCATCATTTTTCTCGGCACGCAGATTGACGATTATACGGCCAACGTAATTCAGGCGCAATTACTTTATCTCGACTCTGCCGATCAGGGAAAAGACATCTCCATCTACATCAATTCGCCCGGCGGATCGGTTTACGCCGGTTACGGCATTTACGACACCATGCAGTTCATTTCCAGCAACGTTACCACCATTTGCACCGGCATGGCAGCGTCTATGGCAGCCGTTTTGCTGGTGGCCGGAACACCCAAAAAGCGCATGGCGCTCCCGCATTCGCGCGTAATGATTCACCAGCCGTTAGGCGGCGTACAAGGACAAGCGTCGGATATTGAAATTACCGCCCGCGAAATAGCGAAAATTAAACAGGAACTAAACTCCATCATATCAACCCACACCGGAAAACCCATCGAAGAAGTGGCGCGCGACTCAGACCGCGATTTCTGGATGAGCGCTTCCGAAGCCAAAGAATACGGAATGGTGGATGAAATATTAGTTAAGAAATAAGAAGTTAGAAATTGGAAATTAGATATCTACAAGTCTAAACAAGAATGGCCAAAAAATCAAACAGCAGCAATCATTGCAGTTTTTGCGGAAGAAGCGAGAACGATGTAAACCTGCTCATCTCAGGAATATCGGGATATATCTGCGATATGTGTTCGGAGCAGGCACACGAAATAGTGCTGGAAACGTTTAAAAGCAACGGAAAATCGGCGCCCGACATCTCGCTCAACTCCTTGCCGAAACCTAAGCAAATAAAAGAGTTTCTCGACCAGTACGTAATTGGCCAGGACAACGCCAAGCGTTTTCTATCCGTTTCGGTTTACAACCACTACAAGCGGATTCTGCAAAAAACGGTGAAAGACGATGTGGAAATCGAAAAATCCAACATCATCATGGTGGGCGCCACCGGAACGGGAAAAACCCTGCTGGCAAGAACCATTGCCAAGTTGTTGCGCGTGCCATTCACCATTGTAGATGCTACCGTGCTTACCGAAGCCGGTTACGTGGGCGAAGACATCGAAAGCATCCTCTCGCGCCTGCTGCAAGTGGCCGATTACGACGTGGCAGCCGCCGAACGGGGAATCGTTTTCATTGACGAGATAGACAAAATTGCCCGCAAAGGCGACAACCCGTCCATAACCCGCGATGTGAGCGGAGAGGGCGTTCAGCAAGGCCTGTTGAAACTGCTGGAAGGTTCCATCATAAACGTTCCCCCGCAAGGCGGGCGCAAACATCCGGAACAACGGATGATTGCCGTAAACACCAAAAACATTTTGTTTGTTTGCGGCGGCGCATTCGATGGAATTGAAAAGAAAATTGCCAACCGGCTCAATACACGCGTGGTAGGTTACGCGGCGAGCGGAAAAATTTCCGAAATAGACCGAAACAACCTGCTTCAGTACATCACGCCGATGGACTTAAAGTCGTTTGGGCTAATTCCCGAAATTATCGGCCGTTTGCCCATACTCACATACCTGGAACCGTTAGACAGGGACGCGCTGTTGCGCATCCTCACCGAGCCTAAAAACTCCATCATAAAGCAATACGAAAAGCTGTTCTCCATGGACTACGTTACGCTCACGTTCGATAAAGATGTTTACGAGTACATCGTCGACAAGGCCATCGAGTTCAAACTCGGCGCTCGCGGGCTGCGGTCCATAGTAGAAGTGATAATGATAGACGCCATGTTCAACATCCCGTCGGAAGAAAAGAAAAAACTGCACGTAACACGCGAATATGCCGTGAAGCATTTCGAAAAATCGGATTTCCGGCACCTGAAAGTAGCATAAACCATAACTCACAGAGACGGTGCATATACCGTCTTTTCTTTTTCAAATTCCCGTAAGAAAGTCGGTTTTTTGCGTCAAAAAATATCGAAAGCGATATTTTTAACATTCGTAATTTGTTTATTCAGTCTTTATGCCTTAATTTAGTTTTTATTTTTGAATGTGATTCTTTTTGAGATTTAAAATACTTTTATACATTTGCATAAATACAGTTGAATGGTAAACGGATTCGAGAGTAAACAAGCTTGATTGCCTGTATTGTTATAACTCACGACACTCGTTTACTAAAAACTTGTTTAATCTTTTACTTGTTTACAACGAACTAGTTTACTCAAGTATTTAAACTCAAAGATTAAATTGTTCCTGTTATGGAAAAGCAAAAAGATCTGTACGAAGGACTCAAAAAATATTTCGGGTTCGATACTTTCAAGGGAAACCAGGAAGCCATTATTGAAAGTGTCCTGTCCGGGAAAGATACTTTTGTATTGATGCCCACCGGCGGGGGAAAATCGCTTTGCTACCAGCTTCCGGCCTTGCTTTCCAAAGGAACAGCCATTGTTATTTCGCCCCTCATTGCGCTGATGAAAAATCAGGTAGATGCCATGCGGAATTTCAGCGAAGAAGACGGAATAGCCCATTTTCTCAACTCATCGCTCAACAAACAGGAGATTGAAGAAGTAAAACAAGACATTGTTTCCGGCAAAACCAAGTTGCTGTATGTGGCTCCGGAATCGCTTACAAAAACGGAGAACATGGAGTTTCTCCAAAGCGTGCCCATTTCGTTTTACGCCGTAGATGAAGCACACTGCATATCGGAATGGGGGCACGATTTCCGTCCCGAATACCGGCGCATAAAACCCATCATCAGCGAAATAGGCGCCCGCCCCGTAATTGCCTTAACGGCCACGGCAACGCCAAAAGTGCAGCACGACATTCAAAAAACGCTGGGAATGCTGGATGCCGTGGTTTACAAATCATCGTTCAACCGGGCCAACCTCTATTATGAAGTGCGCCCAAAGACCGATAAAGTGGACAAAGAGATAATAAAATACATTTTGTCTCAAGGCCCGAAATCGGGAATAGTTTATTGCCTGAGCCGCAAAAAAGTGGACGATTTCGCTCAAATACTTCAGGCAAACGACATCCGCGCCCTGCCCTATCACGCCGGGCTGGATGCCGCCACCAGAAGCACCAACCAAGACGCGTTTTTGATGGAACAGGCCGAAGTTATTGTAGCCACCATTGCCTTCGGCATGGGAATTGACAAACCCGATGTACGTTACGTAATACATTACGATATACCCAAAAGCCTCGAAGGCTATTACCAGGAAACCGGGCGCTCCGGACGCGACGGGGGCGAAGGCAAATGTATTGCTTTCTACTCCAACAAAGACTTACAAAAACTGGAACGTTTCATGCAAGGCAAACCGGTTTCCGAACAGGAAATAGGGAAACAGCTGCTGCTGGAAACCGCCGCCTATGCCGAAACGTCCGTCTGCCGCAGGCAAATGCTGTTGCATTACTTCGGCGAAAATTACAACGAACCCAATTGCGGAAATTGCGATAATTGTTTAAATCCAAAAATAAAAGTGGAAGCTAAAGAACTACTTGTTACCGTTTTAGAGGCTATATCTGTGCTGAAAGAAAAGCACAAAGCCGATTATTTGATTAATTTTCTACTCGGAAAAGAAACCTCCGAAATAGAAACCTTCGAACACAACGAACTGGAAGAATTCGGTTCAGGATCGGACGAAGATGATAGCACTTGGGAAACGGTTATCCGTCAGGCGTTGCTTGACAATTATCTGAAAAAAGACATCGAAAATTACGGAATCCTCAAAATCACCAAGAAAGGAAAAGATTTTCTGAAAACTCCCGTCTCATTTAAAATTACCAAAGAAGACGACGAAGACGACGGAGAAATAGAAGAACTGGAATCCGACGAAAGCGCCATCACATCGGGCGGCGGAAATTCCGGCGCGGCCGATCCGGCGCTCTTCTCGATGATGAAAGATTTGAGAAAAAAAATCTCGAAGAAATTAAACGTACCTCCATACGTTATTTTCCAACCCGCGTCGCTGGAAGCCATGGCAACGTCCTACCCCATCACCCTGGATGAATTGCAGAATATACCGGGCGTGGGAGCCGGAAAAGCAAAACGATACGGAAAAGAGTTTATAGAACTCATCAAAAAACACGTGGAAGAGAACGAAATCATTCGTCCCGAAGATCTGCGTGTTAAAACCGTGGCCAACAAATCAAAACTCAAGGTATCAATCGTGCAGGCAATAGACAGAAAAGTTGCCCTCGATGACCTGGCAGAATCCAAAGGCATAGATTTCAACGAAATGCTATCGGAAGTAGAAGCCATTGTTTACTCCGGCACCAAAATAAACATCAATTACTTCCTCGAAGAAGTAGTTGACACAGATACGGTTAGCGATATTTACGAATATTTCCGCGAAGCCGAAAGCGAAAACCTGGAAAAAGCGATGGAAGAACTGCCCGACTATTCTGAAACGGAGATCAGGTTGGTCCGCATTAAGTTTTTCTCCGAAATGGCGAATTAAACGAGGTTATAAAAACAACTGCTCAAGTTTTGCCGTTTGCTTTTAGCCATGGGCCATTAGCATTGCGTTGAACCCATTGGGCAAAGGGCGAATGGCCGCCCTTTCCTCGCCAACTAAACTATTGCACCCTGCTTATCGTTTAATAAAAAACGAAAAGAAACAAAGAATGAAATATTTACAAGACATAAATAGCCCGGCAGACCTCAAAAAGCTCACCGTTGCCCAACTCGAAGACGTTTGCACCGATCTCAGGGAGTTTATCATTGAGCAACTTTCGCACAATCCCGGGCATTTTGCGTCGAGTTTAGGCACTGTTGAACTTACTGTCGCGCTTCATTATTTATTCAACACTCCTTACGACAGGTTGGTGTGGGATGTAGGCCATCAGGCTTACGGGCACAAAATTCTCACCGGCAGGCGCGAGGTGTTCCATACCAATCGGAAATTGGGCGGACTGTCAGGCTTCACCAATCCCAACGAAAGCGAATACGATACTTTTATTGCCGGACACGCCTCCACGTCTATTTCGGCGGCGCTGGGAATGGCCGTGGCCGCCTCGCTCAACAACGAAGAAGACAGGCGGGTGGTAGCCATCATTGGCGATGGATCCATGACCGGCGGCTTGGCTTACGAGGGGCTTAACAACGCCTGCTCACAGCCCAACAACCTGCTTATCATCCTCAACGACAACGATATGTCCATCGACAGCAACGTGGGCGGACTGCAAGATTACCTGGTAAAAATGACCACCTCTTCCAAATACAATAAGTTCAGGAACAAAGTTTATCAGGTGTTTAAAAAGCGGAAGCTTATCAGCGAAAAAGAAAAAAATATCGTACTTCGTTTCAACAACAGTGTAAAATCGCTGCTAACCAAGCAACAAAACCTGTTTGAAGGATTCAACATCCGCTATTTCGGCCCCATCGACGGGCACGATTTGCCCGGCCTCATCCGCGTGTTGCAAAACATAAAGAATATGAAAGGCCCCAAAATGCTTCACATTAAAACCGTGAAGGGAAAAGGGTTTAAACCGGCGGAAAAAGCAGCCACCATCTGGCATGCGCCGGGGCTTTTCGATAAGAATACCGGGGAACGGATAGTGAGAAACAAAATAGATCAACCACAGCTTTACCAAGACGTTTTCGGACACACACTGGTGGAACTGGCCAAAGAAAATAAAAAAATTGTAGGCATCACACCGGCCATGCCTACCGGTTGCTCCATGACGTATCTTATGCGGGAGTTGCCGGACAGGGCTTTCGATGTGGGCATTGCCGAAGCTCACGCCGTTACTTTCTCCGCCGGAATGGCAAGAGAGGGTTTTGTGCCGTTTTGCAACATTTACTCATCGTTTATGCAACGGGCTTACGACCAGGTAATTCACGATGTAGCCCTGCAAAAACTAAAGGTTGTTATGTGTCTCGACAGAGCGGGCCTGGTGGGCGAAGACGGGCCCACGCACCACGGCGCTTTCGATTTGGCATACCTCCGTCCGATTCCCAATTTAATTATTTCGGCGCCTTTCAACGAACACGATTTAAGAAACCTCATGTACACGGCCGTTTACGCCAACGAAGGCCCATTCGTAATCCGTTATCCGCGAGGGCAGGGCGAAATGGTCGATTGGCAAAACCAACCGCAAGTGATTCCGATAGGAAAAGGGAAAAAACTGAGGAAAGGAAAAGACATGGCGCTGCTATCCATCGGCACCATTGGCAACAGCGCGATAAAAGCCATTGCACGGGCAAATGAACTGGGCATAAGCGTAGCACATTACGACATGCTTTTCCTCAAACCCATCGACGAAGAACTGTTGCGAAAAGTGGCCGGTAAATTCAAATACATTATCACACTGGAAAACGGTGTAAAAAAAGGCGGAATGGGAAGTGCCGTAGTGGAGTTTTTGGCCGAAAACGGTTTTACCGAAAATCGAATTTTCAGCATTGGCATCGATGACGAGTTTATCACGCATGGCCCCATGAAAGAATTGCACAAAATAGCTAAGATAGACGAAGAGAGTATCCTGCAAAAAATCAAGGAAGTGCATGAGCTGAAAAAACAAGCGGCCGAAGAAAACACCAACGGAAGCCTTGTAATTGTGAGAGATACATTGTCGAAGTTTTAAACGGCGCGAGGCTCGGAAAGTGCCGGATGCGTAGAAAATTTGCTTTTAGCCAAAACTACAAACGAATGAAAATATTAATAGCCGGAGCAGGAGAAGTGGGAACTCATCTTGCCAAGTTGCTCGGGCAGGAAAATCACGATATCACACTGATGGACGGCTCAAGGGAACGACTTACCGCCGTTCGCGACAACGCCGAATTACTGATATTCGAGGGAAACTGCACATCGTTGAAAGATCTGAACGAAGCCGGCGTGGCCGACTCCGATCTCTTCATAGGCGTAACGCCCGAAGAATCCAAAAACATTACCGCCTGCATGCTTGCCGCCAACTTGGGAGTGAAAAAAACGTTGGCAAGAATAGATAATTACGAATACTTGCTGCCTAAGAACGTAGAATTTTTCGACCAGTTAGGCATCAACTCCATGATTTATCCCGAAATGATGGCTGCGCGTGAAATTGTTTCGGCGCTGAAAACTCCGTGGACAAGGGTTTGGTGGGAATTATCAAACGGATCGGTTATTCTCACCGCAGCCAAAATAAGGGCAAACGCCCCCATCGCCAACAAATTGCTGAACGAATTGTCGGGCGTGGGGAAAAGGTTTCACATCGTTGTTATAAAAAGAGGTTCGCAAACCATAATCCCCATAGGAAGCGATCAGATTTTACCCAACGACATCCTGTATTTTACCACCTTGCGCAAAAACCTCGATGAAATGCCCGACATTCTGGGCAAAACATCGTTCGAAACAAAAAATGCCATGTTCATGGGCGGAAGCCGCATCACCATGCGAGCCATTCAGTACCTGCCATCGAACATAAACATCAAAATTATCGAACAAAACCGCGAGCGCGCGGAAAAACTGGTGGAGATTGCACCCTCAAACGTAACCGTGTTTCTGGGCGACGCACGCGATGCCGAGCTGCTCCACTCGGAAGGGATTTCCGAAATGGACGCTTTTATTGCCCTCACCGGAAATTCGGAAGCCAATATGCTCGGCTGCATGATGGCCAAGCAATACGGCGTGAAAAAAACCATCGCCGAAGTGGAAAATATAGACTACATTGCCATGGCCGAGCGTTTTGACATAGGCACCGTAATCAACAAAAAACTACTGGCCGCCAGCAAGATATACGAACTTTTACTAAAGGCCGACGCGTCAAACATAAAGTGCCTTACTTTTTCGAACGCAAACGTGGGCGAAGTTATAGCGAAACCCAACTCAAAAGTAACCAAGAAATTGGTGAAAAACCTGAACTTACCCTCCGGCATGACTCTCGGCGCACTCATAAGAAACGGCGACCCCATGCTCATTAACGGCGATACGCTCATAGAACCCTACGATCAGGTAATGGTATTTTTCATGAACAAATCGCTTAAGAGCATCGAGAGTTTCTTTAATTAATCCGCTCGGAAAAGATGTGGCTTCGTAAAAAACAAAACGAAGGCACAGCCTTCGTCTCCCAATTTTCATTGCATAAAATTCTAAACAACCATTATTTTTTCTTTACCATCGCATAAATCCAAAGCACAATTAATGCCCCGCCAATGGCAAGCAACAAAGAACCGATATTAAAGCCGGTAACTGTTCCCAAACCCAGCAACGATCCAATCCAGCCACCGATAACACCTCCGGCAATACCAATTAGAATGGTTACAATCCAGCCGCCCGGATCCGCCCCGGGACGAATGGCTTTAGCAATTAAGCCGGCTATTAAGCCTAAAATAATCCACGATAAAATTCCCATAATCTAAATTTTAGTTAGTTTGTTAATTAAAAATACTACCCTATAACATATTCTTTTAACACTTTGTTCGTGATGTGGCTATTTTTATAGATTCGCTGGTTGTAAAAGCGAAGAGAAAGCATTCCGGAACGGTTTCCGTTCAAAAAAACAGGATGAAACATAACCCCTCCGCTACGCTCGTCCCCTTTGCTAAAGCAGGGCTGTTAAGCTCTCATCTCGCGTCCCGAATGAGACAAACAACAATAGCCGTAGATTTATACCTACGGTATTATAATGGCAATATCCAACCAACGCCATAGGCGTTGAATCAATACCTGTTCGACACCCTTCAGGGTCGTCCGCGATGGCGCACCGTTTTCCCTGCGTTTTACGCAGGGCTATTTCAGTTCAATCCCTTCAAGATTTCAGAACATAACGACCTTGCTTTGCTAAAGGAAACAGTTGCGCAGGTTGAACTTTCAAACAGATGCACCAAAAAAAACATCGCCCCAACGGAGCGATGTTTCATCTTATCTATAAAAAGTTCTTCTTTTTAGAATTTCACACCTACGGAAAGGTAAGCGTTTTGGTTTTTAGTATTTCCATTGGATCTGTTGGAAATATTAACCAATCCGAAGTCCCAACCTAAATCAACCAAAAAACGACCGAATTCAGCTCCAACACCAATACCTAAACCGGCATCAAATGGTTTGTACTGTCCAACAGCGTCTCCAAACATTTTGTCCACATCCCACTCGCCGGAAATGCTTCCAACTTTAGCAGTTCTTTTACCAGCTACTCCGTAAGCTGCATAAGGACCGCCATGGAAAACAATACGGGTACCCGGTGATACGTCCAATTTATACGCTAAATGAATAGGTAATTGGAGGTACATCAAGTTTTCTTTGTATTCAGCATCAACTAAACCTTCATACTTTACGGTTGATCCTTTTGTAGTAAAAAACAGACCTGTTTGAATGGCCATATTGTATGCAAAATCATAATCGGCAGCTAAACCAATATGGAAGCCTATTTTCATATTTTTGTCTGTTACTTCGTCACCGTATACAAAGTTCGACATGTTTAAACCGCCTTTTACTCCTAAATTCATTTGTGCACTTGCTGCTGTAACTACTGCAAGCAAAGCAACTACTAACGTTAATCTTAATTTCTTCATAATTTCAAGTTTTTAATTAATAAAATAGTTTGTTCTATGAGTTATTTTAAATACACTAATCTAAACGTTCGTTCCATTTCTTTTGTTCGTTCTATCTATTTTTTTAAAACGGACGTTGTATGAAAAATACGGCTCAAATGTAGGACTGATAAAGGTTTCTTCAAAATTAAATTGCCGCCTGTGGGGAAATTTTCAACAGTTTTTTAACATTATTTCTATCCGAAAACGCTTTTTTCAGCTTTGTTAGGAACGAAAATCGACAAAATTTCGCGGATAATTTCACGTATATTTAAGGTGAAACATATTGTGCATCAAAAATATTTTTTCGGCCAACGCCTGCAATTCATCCGAAGTAATGGCATCTATTTTTGCAAAAACGGCTTCTAATGGGAGATAATGGTTGAAATGAAGATAACTTTTTGCCATTCTTAAAGCCCTGCTTTCGTTGTTTTCCGACGCTATGCCCAGTTGGCCTTTGTATTGTCTCTTAACCGTAATCAACTGATTGGGAGTCAACGGAGTTTCCCGCAATTTCTGCATCTCTTTGCCGATGAGCTTCAGGCATCGCTCCACGTTTTTTTTGTCGCACGCAAAATAAATGGAAAATAAGCCCGTATCGGTGTATAAAGCCACGTTGGATTCCACGTTGTAAACCAATCCGTTTTTTTCGCGGAGTGAGTTGTTGAGACGGCTGTTGAGGGCGCCTCCTCCCAGCAGGTAATTCAGCAGATAAAGCGAATGGCGCCGGGGATGAAACATATCCAGCGCGTGTGTGCCCAGCATGACATGTGCTTGTGCGGTATCTTTTCCGATATGTATTTTTTGCGGGGGAATCTCCACGGGCTTTTGCCGTTTTTTGGGGTTATGCAAATCATTATCAGCCGATACATCGAAATATTTTTCGCAAAGGCGCACCACTTTTTGAAAAGGAGTTTTTCCGAAAGAAAATAAAATCATGTTGGCAGGCCGGTATTGCCGATGAACAAAATTTTCCACCATTTTTTTATCAAACCCTAACAAAGATTCGGCCGTACCTAATATGTAATGACCCATTTCGTGATGTTGGAGAATCAAATTTTCAAAATCATCGTAAATCAGTTCCGATGGCGAATCCAGGTAACTGTTTATCTCGTCCAGAATCACATCGCGTTCTTTTTGAATCTGATTTTCGGGAAAAGTGGAATGAAAAATCACATCGTTCAACAATTCTACCGCCCTTTCGAAATACTCCGACAAGAATGTAGCGTAAATAAACGTGTCTTCTTTGGTGGTGTAAGCATTGAGTTCTCCGCCCACATTTTCCATGCGGTTGACAATATGATGGGCTTTTCGTTTTTTGGTTCCTTTAAACAGCAGGTGTTCCACAAAATGCGCCATGCCATGTTCACCGGGATATTCGTCTCGGCTACCGGAGTTTATGGCAATTCCGCAATACGATATTTGTGATGGAAACGAGCGGTGAATTATGCGCAAACCGTTTGCCAATGTGTGTGTTTGATAGAAATTTTCGTTCATTTTTCTTTTTCTCTGTCGCCTCTCACGCGAAGGGCTTTTTTGTGGCCGTAAATACGCGGAGTAAATTGTTTATCGAGCCACGGGGCGACCATATTCATTATTATAATAGCAAAACCGATGCCGCCGGGAAGATTAAATACAATGCGGAAAAAGGCCGTCAGCACACCGCACCCGATAGCAAAAATTGTTTGTCCTTTTGCCGTGATGGGGCCGGAGCTGTAATCGGTTACCATAAACACGGCTGCGAAAATAAGCGTACCGCTCAGCACGTGGGCAGCCGTAAAATGGATGTTGAATCCCGAAAAAAGAAACATCACCAGCGCGGTTGACCCCATGCAAAGAAGCGGTATTTTGGGTGAAATTACCCTGAAAAAAATCAGGTACAGCATACCGATTAAAATCATCAGCTTAGCCGTTTCGCCGCTGTTTCCGCCCAGGTCAACCCCCAGAAAAAGATTCATCAACGAGGGCACTTCTGCCGAAACGGTTCGGGCGCCGTGGCCGATAAATTCCAGTGGCGTGGCTGTGCTCACCGCATCTACGCCGGGAAGCACCCAGTTGGTAATCCACGGAGTGAAAAATACTTTCAGCATTACCCGCGCACTCACGGCCGGGTTAAACATATTGCGCCCAAGGCCTCCGCCTATTTGTTTTACAACTATTACGGCAAACGCCGTGCCCAGCACCAGCGTCCAAAGAGGCGCCGAAACAGGCAAGCTCAATGCCAGCAACATTCCGGTAACGGCTGCACTGGCATCGGCAACAGTAGTTTTTTTGTTTCGTATTTTTTGATATATCCACTCGAACAACATTGCCGAGCCAATTCCCACAACAAGCATCAGCAGCACGCGGTAACCGAAAAAATATACGGCCGCCGCGGCCGGAAAACACAAGGCAATGAGCACGTGCATCATAATGCCTTTGGATGTTCGTTTTGAGCGGATATGAGGCGATGGCTCATTGGTAAGCGCAAATGAATGAATGAGTTTAGTGTTCATTTTTCTTGTTCGTTTATGGCCGAGACAGCGGTTCGGATGGAAGCCAGCAAATCTATTTTCGATGGACAAATATACGTGCAATTTCCGCACTGAATACAATCTAACGCGCCTAAATCGTTGGCTTTATCGTAGTTTTTCAGCAACCGGGCGTTGTGGATAAGAACGGGCTGTAATTTCACGGGGCACACGAAAAGGCATTCCGAGCACCGAATGCAAGCCATTTCATCCGTTTTGTTATCTTCACCGAAAAGCACGGTAATAGCGGTAGTGCCCGCAGACACTGAAATATCGCCCGAAGTAATGGCTTTCCCCATCATAGGGCCGCCATGCAATACTGCCCGCGGCGTTTCGTCCACTCCGCCGCAATCGTGCAACAGAGAATCAACCGGCGTACCCAGCCGCGTACGCAAATTTCGCGGATTTTTCAGTTTTTTTCCGCTCACGGTAACCACTCTTTCCGTTACGGGTTTGCCCAACGCAACGGCTTGGTAAATGGAAAACAACGTGCCCACATTCATCACAAGCGTGCCAATGGCCGGCGGCTGACTGCCGGAGGGGATTTCTTTTCCGGTAATTTGTTTTATCAATACTTGTTCGGCTCCCTGCGGATAGGCCGTTTTGAGCGCAACCACGCGGGCGCCGGATATTCCGTCGGTGGACTTTTGCATGGCGGTAATACACGCCCGCGCATCGTCTTCAATTGCCACAAAAATGTGTTTGAGCGGAAAAATATTCGTTACTATTTTTATTCCTTCCGCTATTTCTTCGCTGTTTTCAATCATCAAGCGGTAATCGGAATTGGCATAAGGTTCGCATTCGGCGCCGTTTACTATGAGCGTTTCAATAGGCGTTTCTTCGTCTCCCGATAATTTCACATCGGTAGGAAACATGGCTCCGCCCATTCCCGATATTCCGGCTTCGCGGATAATGCGGACGGTTTCATCGGCATCGGGGGAAGTATTGATATCGTAAAGCGGCGCTTCCGCTTCGTCGAGATGATTGTTTTTGATGACGATACATTTCGAATCTTTACCGAAATAATCCTTATTTTCGATGGAAAGCACCTCGCCCGACACCGATGAATGCACGTTGGAAGAAACTTCTCCTTCGGCTTTGGCAATCAACGTTCCTATTTTCACGTTGTCTCCTTGCGCCACAACAGGTTTGGCAGGCTTGCCCACGTGGGTGGAAAGGTAAAAATACAATACATCGGGCACAGTGGCTTCTTCCACGGCTTTGTTTGCGGTGAGGGATTTATTGTATTGGGGCTGTATGTGGAATCTTCTTCTTTTGATTAAAGACATACGTTCAGTAGATAATTGTTGCAATTTTTTATTTTGATAATGCCATACGATATTGGCTTTGTTGCTGCGGCGAAAGTTTTTCAATCGCGTAACGAAGCATCGTGCGCGGCATTTCGCGGTGATGGGCATCGAGAAAACCGGTCAGTGATTTTTCGTCTCGTTTTCCGGCTTCACGCAACATCCAGCCGCAGGCTTTGTGCATTAAATCGTGGCGGTGCGAAAGAAATTTTTCGGATAGTTTGAGCGTATCGGTAAAATCGTTGTTGCGAATAAAAGCCAAGGTGGAAACAATCGCGATCCGCTGCTCCCAAAGATTGTCGCTTTCGGCCAACCGGTATATAAGAGAGCGGTGTTTGTTCCGCAACCATTCTCCTACAATGTTGTAAGCCGACACATCCACCAAATCCCAATTATTGATCCGATGCGTGTTGGCCAAATAAAAATCCACTATTTCTTTGCGCTTTTCCTCATCGCCTTTTTTGAATTGTTCCGTGAGAATAACGAGCGCACAGAACCGGCATTCGTGCATTTCGTCGTTTAGCAACTTCTGCAACTCTGCCAACGAAAGATTTTTGTTGGCTCGCGCCACGCTTCGCGATTCGGGAACGGTGCAACCGATAAATTTATCGCCTTCGCCGTATTGCCCTTTTCCGGTTTTAAAGAAATATTTGGCGTGCTCTGCCTTTTCGGGGTTGCCGAAGGCAAGAAGTTGTTGTTTTATGTTTTTAGCTGTCATTTTTTACGTTTAAAGTTTATAGTTTAAGGTTCAATGTTCGCAGTAAAAACCCGCAACTCGTAACCCGTCCTAATTTACTCTCGAAACTTCATACGTTCCCTCATAAAACCCGATGATATTTTGCGCCATTTCTTCCGCCATTTTGTTGCGGTCTTCAATGGTTTTGGTTCCGGCGTGCGGAGCCAGCAACACATTATCCAACGATACTAATTCGGGTGAAATTTTGGGTTCGTTTTCATAAACATCCAACGCGGCAGCCCAAATTTTCTGTTCTTTCAAGGCTTTAGCCAATGCTTTTTCATCCACCATATTGCCGCGTGCCGTGTTGATAAATACTGCTGTGGGCTTCATTCTGTCCAGTTCATTTTCTCCTATCATTTTCAGGGTTTCGGGCGTGGAAGGTGCGTTGAGCGAAATGTAATCGGCAGTGCGCAATAACTCGTCAAACGAAACATATTTGGCGTCGTATTTTTGTTCAATTTTTCGGTCTAACCGGTTTCGGTTGTGGTAAATAATCTCCATTCCCGATGCCACGGCGCGGCGTGCCAAGGCCTGCCCTATCCTTCCCATTCCGATTATTCCTAAGGTTTTCCCAAAAACAGGTAATCCGGGATCGCCATATACACCCCAAT
>JAUNRY010000012.1:20383-20620 GCA_030539475.1 Bacteroidia bacterium
CGTAATTTTCGGTCGTAGTACCCAATGCGCCGGCCGGCAGCTAACAGCAAGGCAAAAGCCAGTTCGGCAGTAGGCTCGCACGTGGTTTTGGGAATATTGGTTACCGCGATTCCTTTTTCCGTGGCGTAGTCCACATCTATATTGTTGTAGCCCACACCGTAGTTCGAAATTAGCTCCAGCTTCGTGCCTCTGTCCATTATTTCTTTATCGGTGTAAAAACTGAAATTGGGAACCAAC
>JAUNRY010000218.1 GCA_030539475.1 Bacteroidia bacterium
GTGCCGTTTTCGCTTGCTTCACACTTGAAGTACGCCAAACGTGTGCGGTTTTCACTTACTTCATACTTGCAGTAAGCCGCTCAAACGAAAATAATGTTTGCCGCAACATAATTATTCTTCCGTTTCTTCCATCACTTCCACCATCAGCCGGTATAATGGGGAAAGGTGCGTGAAATCTTCGGCAATGAGGTGTGCGAGGGCATCGCTGTAAATTCTTTCGTCCGAAAGAGGGAGTGTTTTTGTTACGTAAACGGCTTTGCGGTTCATCCACGGCCGGAAAAAATCGGGTAGGGGATTGGGAACAGGCCTTTTGTAGGTTTCGCCTTCCACGGAATATCCCCGGTTGAAAACGGTGCGCTGCACCAATTCACGAAACATACCGGGTTCGGACTCTATTCTTTCCCGAAATGCATCCATTACCCTGCGCTTGGGGGCAAAAAGCCCCATTCCCAACAGGCAATGTTCGGTGCTCAGCTCCATAAAATATCCCGGAAAGTTCTCCCACGATGTGCCCGCGCGTTGAAAATTCATCCACAAGCACGTTCGGTACGGTTCTTTGTTTTTTGAAAAACGGATGTCGCGGTAAATGCGCGAGAGCACCTTGTGCGGGCGGAACTCAAAGGCGGGATCGATGTTGTGCATCGCGGGCGAAAGTGTGTTTGCAAGCGCCCGAAACGGTTGCAACAATTCAATCTCGTATAGTTCCCGATGATCTTGGAACCATTCGCGGAAATTATTTTCTTTCAGGTCGTTCAGAAACTGAATGGTTTCGGGCGTAAATCCCGAAAAGGGCTGCATACGCTTCATTGATTTACAATGTGGTACGAGTGGGCCGCGATGTGGTAAAACGACAGGTAATCTTTTCCTTCGACCGCTTTGCGTTCGGCAATGCGTGCTCGGAAATCGTTTACGCGCTCCATTTCGGAGCTGCCCGCGGCAACGCCTTCGGCCAGTTGTTCGGTCTCGCAAGCCTCGCCGCCTTCACCGTGCGCAACGGTTGTGCCAGCGGCAATTTCTTTTTCCATTTCCTGCAAATCGGCTTCGGTAATTCTGTCTTCCACCAACGTGCCTTTCACAAGCACTTTGTGATCTACGCTTTCTGCGTTGAATTTTCCCAGCGTGCTGTTCGACTCGGCGCGAAGCGTGTTTTCTTCGGCGTCTCCTTTGATGAAAAGTTTCATTCCGCTTTTGGAGCAAACGTGCGTGCAAACTCCCTCAACGGCAACGTTACGGCCTACATAATCTTCGGGATGGGAGAGAATGTTGTCAACGGTAATAGCGCGCGAATTTCCGGTGCATCCCGACAAAACCAGGAGCAACAAAACGGCTGATAATGCCGCAAATAAGGTTTTCTGTTTCATCTTAAACGATTTATATTAGTGGGTTTAAAAAAATAAAGCATCAACACGGAACATAGTTGGAGTTTAAAACTAAGTTCAAAGATATATTTTTTTCGACAGATAACGAGGCAGATTGATGAGATTATTTTACGTGAAAAGGCAACAGGTTAAGCATTATATTGTTGCAAAATTGTTACAAGAGGCGGTATCCCCTAAAATTCATCGGAAATAATCTCTCATTCATCGGGAAAATTGGTTTAGTTCATCGATTTTATGTTGCCAAATGCCTCCGATTGTCCGTATATTTGTGCAAAAGTTTTAAAAAATAGTTTTATGGAAAATAATGAACAAAAAATGAATTTTTCGGACAAGTCCAAAGGCAACGTTTTCGGATTATTGCTGATCTTGGTGGGAACCCTGTTTCTCTCTTTTAATCGTGGATGGATTGACCCGTCGCTGCGTTACATCGTGTTTTCGTGGCCGATGGTGTTTGTTGTGTTCGCCTTTTTCGCTTTGGTGAAAAAAGAATACCTGGGCGTACTTTTCTGGTTGATGCTGGGTGCATTTTTTCTGCTTCCGCGCATCGCAACGCTCTATCCCGATGCTTTACCGGGAATTGACGGGGATTTTGCCCGGAATTATTGGCCGGTGCTGCTTATTCTTCTCGGGATAGGCGTTGTATTTAGACTATCTTTCGGAAAGCGTACGCGGTGTAAACGTTACAACAAGGAACATTTTGAGGCAAATTACAGCGAGGGCGGGGAGGGTTTTTATTTCCGAAAAGTTGTTTTTGGCGGACACGAAGATATTTTTCTGGAGCCGGTGTTCCGGGGCGGTAAAATTGACGTGGTTTTCGGCGGTGTTGAGCTCGATTTGCGCCGCACATCGCTGCCCGAGGGCGATACGCATCTTCACATCGACGCCGTTTTTGGCGGCGTGAAACTCTATTTGCCCGATGATTGGCTGGTAGTACCCGAAATAAGCACCGTTTTGGGTGGTGTGGACAACAACCGGTTTACCAAAACAATACATCCCGATAATTCCCGAAGATTGCTCATCGGCGGCGAAGTTGTTTTTGGCGGCTGCGAAATTCGTTAACATCCACCCGAAAAAAGAAACTTGAATGAAACGCCCGTTACTTCAACTGCTTGCCCGTCCGCTTTCGCTGCTCGTTTGGTGCGCTGCATACGCGTTGCTGTGCGCTTTCGCGTTCAGCCGGCTTGTTCCGGTTCCGTATGCGGCGTTAGCGGCCGATGCTTTTTTGCACGCGCTCATTTTTGCCGCGTTGGGCTATTTTCTTTACAAAAGCGTGCGTTACGGAAATTACGTTGAGCTGGAGTTCTATCAACGAATAATTAACTATTTGGCGTTGGGATTGTTAACGGTTGTGGTTTGGCTGGGGCTTGGCTTGCCGGTATCGTATTTTATTATCGGGAAAGAGCACATGGGGGAAAGTTGGAACATGTTGCCCATGAAAGCGATTATCGGCATTTTTACGTACGTTTTGGTTGTTCAGCTCGTACATCATTGGCTCGACAAACAACGAAACGAACCCGACGAGGAAGAGGAGCCGGTGTCTGAAATACCGGATAGCGATAGTAAGGTAACGGAAGTGCTGGATAGGGTAGTGATAAAAAGCGGACAAAAAATACATGTGATAAACGTAGAGGATATTCTTTACATTCAATCGGATGGCGATTACGTGCAGCTTCACACCGCTCAAAACCATTTTCTGAAAGAAGAAACCATGAAATACTACGAAAACAACCTGCCGCCGGCCATGTTTGTGCGGGTGCACCGGTCGTATATAGTGAACGTGGAAAAAATTCTCCGCGTTGAGCTGTACGAGAAACGGAATCAGATGCTTATCCTTGCCAACGGCCACAAAATAAAAGCGAGCGCGGCGGGGTATAAACTGTTGCGCGAAGCGCTGAATTTGTGAACAAGCTCCCTGTTGTGGAAAGAGTCGCATGAGGGGCTGTAACAAAATCTTATCGTAAAGATTGTTAAAACTTAGAAAACCAATTTTGTGTTTTGAGTTTTCTTGTATAATTTTGTCGCCGTTTTAAAAAATGCAGCTATTCCCGAATCACAATCGAAAATAATGGAAATAAAAGAAAGAATCGCCTCCCAAGCCGGTGAGCTTTTTATACAACACGGCGCAAAAAATGTGTCGATGGACGAAATTGCATCCAAATTGGGAATGTCTAAACGCACCGTTTATCAGCATTTTACCGATAAAGAAGAGTTGTTGATTTATTTTATCGAACTTTTTGCGCGACACAACGACCGGTATTTTCTGGAAATGACGGAAAAATCGCCCTCCATGATTCACGTGTTTCTTCAACTAATTGATTTACACAGAAACATAATAGAGTCGAGTTCAGCCAAATTTGACGACGACATTCGCAAGTATTTTCCCAAAGCGCAGAAAGTAATTGAGGCGCACCGTACGGAAGGCGCCGAAAAAATTAAGAAATTCCTCAAGGCCGGCATCCGGCAGGGCGTTGTGCGTTCCGATTTAAACGTAGATGTAACCGCGTTTCTGCTTCAGGATGTCAACAACACATTTATCAACGCCAAGCGCACGGGCACGCTCCCGTTCTCCATTTGGGAACTTTTTCACACGATGATGATTAATTTCATTCGCGGAATTTCGTCTGAAAAAGGCATCCGGATTGTGGATGAATACTTGAAAAAAGAAGGTAGAGGGGAAGAAATTAGAAGTTAGAAATAAAGAAGTAAAGA